>DATAWG010000055.1 GCA_036267355.1 Pirellulales bacterium
TCCAGGCCTTCAACGCGTCGCTGAAGGACTTCGCAATTCGGGCACGGCTTGTCGGCGGGCTGCGTCATAGCGCCGCCAACTTACCCGATCACCTACAAAACCTCGAATACCGATTTACCCAAAAATCCGTGAACGCTTACCCCACCGGCAAAGAGCGCCCCGAGGTTTTCAGCCCCTTGCCATTCTCGCAACGCTGGATGCTCTCGCCCGGCGACGATGTCCGTCGCGCCATCGGAGTTCTTCGCGAAGCACAGCACTGAATCTGGATCGACGACGCTCAGAATTACCGGCGAATGCGTTGCAAGGAGGATTTGAGCGCCGTATACAGACGAAAGCGATTGGTACATCGTCTCGATTGCGCGCGGATGAATCCCGTTCTCCGGCTCTTCAATCAGGTAGATTCCCCCGAAGTCGTCGAGGTAAGCGGGAAGAGTCAGGGCCATCAGCCGCAAGGTCCCGTCAGATGCCATCCACGATGGAACCTCGAGCCCCCCGTCGTACTCAAGCTGGAGATATCGATGCCTATCGTCGGCACGCTCGATTGTGCGCACGTCTGCTAGATCCGGTAAAGCCGTGCGGAGATGTGCCACCCAGTGTTTTAGGCGCGCGGAGTCGCGTTCCTCCAAGCCGGCAATAACCCATGGAAGGTTCGAGCCGTCGGACTTGAACCCTCTCGCCTGCCCCGGAGGGCTGGCCTGCCGCACCAGAAGGCTGTTCAAGATCATTTTCTCGATGCCGTTCGTCAGTAGCTGCTTGAACCAAGCACTGACAGGAAAATTTTCTTCATCCTCCGGTAAATTGCCCAGCGTCGATTTCCGGGCACCCAGTTTGAAGGCCGGTGCCCACCGACCCTCTTTCTGATGTGCGTCCGCGTAATAGTTGTCGTTTCCCCCAGGCGTCTTGCTGAATAGGGATCGTCGCTTCCCACTTGACTTTCCCGCGCTGACAATCGTGTTTGGAGGAGGCGGCGGCTCAGGAAATAAGCCTTTTTGCGTTGAGCTTTCATGCCCTCGGACTTGCAGCCATCCTCGTTCCTCGGCAATTACTATTTCTTTGCTCTCCGGGTCGATCCCAATTGCAACTTCGTATCGAACGGTGTCATAAGTCTGAACCGCTAACAATCTGCGCTTCTCCGGCGGAATGGACGCCTCCACGGCAAGTTCGAAGCGATTCCCGGAGTGCTGCCAAAGCAAATCGCTAAAGTTACGAGTACGCTTATACACGGCCTGCTCAAGCCCTTCCGCAACCAAATCGCCTAAGAAGGCTATTACGTCGAGGAACGTTGTCTTGCCGCTCGCATTCGGTCCAACGAGAACGTGGAATCGACCAACCTTTTGCCTGACGTATCGCAGGCAGCGAAAATTCAGGGCTTCAACGAGTGTTAGCATGCGTGATGAGAGGGTAATCGAAACGCGACAATGCATGGAAGCTCATCGGAAACCGTTACACATCCAAATTCCGCACTTCCAGGGCGTGTTTTTCGATGAATTCGCGGCGGGGTTCGACTTTGTCGCCCATCAACACGCGGAAAAGGTCGTCGGCGGCGCTGGCTTCGAGCATCGTCACCTGCAGGAGCGTGCGGTTGTTGGGATCGAGCGTCGTGTCGCGGAGCTCTTCGGCATTCATTTCGCCGAGGCCTTTGAAGCGCGTGATCGTGAGGCCCTTTTCGCCGGCGCTGCGGACGGCCGCCAGCAGGCCGCGCAGGTCGGACAAGCCGATCGCGCTCTCTCCGCGGCGCAAGGTGTATCGCGGCTGCTCGCTGCCGGTACGCTGCTGGGGGATCAGCGATTGAATGTCGAAACCCATGTTCTTCAAGTCGCCCAGCAGCGTGTTGATCGAGCGCACTTCGTGCAACTCGACGATGTGCAGCCGGCTGGCGCGGAGCGAATCGCCGTTGGCCGACGGAGCGGCAGCGGCGCCGTCGGTGGCGGCGGGCTTTCCGGCGTCGGCCTCGATACTCGGTTTTTCGGTCGAATCCTCGACCGTCAGTTCGGCGCCGGCCGCTTGCTCTTGCTGGGCGACAAACGTGTCGAGCTCGTCGCGGCGAGTGAACCAGTGCTCTTCGTTGCCGAGAAAAACGTGGTAGATGGGGAGCTTGCCCGTGGACTTGTCTTGCCGCGTGGCGTGGGTGCGGAGGCCGATGCCGCGGCGCTCCAGCGCGATCAGCGATTCTTCGAGCGCGGCCAGCGTGCGGCAGAGCTTCGCCATGTCGGCGCCTTGGATCGTGCGGCCATCGCCGGGCTCGAACACGCCTTCGCCGAGGCCCTGTTCGAGCAGTTGGTTCTTCATCTGCTCTTCGGTTTGCACGTAGTAGGTTTGCTTCTTGGTCCGCACGCGGAAGAGCGGCGGCTGAGCGACGTACACATGCCCCTTCTCGACGAGCTTGTACATTTGGCGATAAAAGAACGTGAGCAAAAGCGTGCGGATGTGCGAGCCGTCGACGTCGGCATCGGTCATGATGACGATTTTGTTGTAGCGCCGCTTCGTGAGGTCGGCTTCGTCGCCGATGCCGGAACCGATGGCCGAGATCATGCTGCGCACTTCCTCGTTGGCGAGCACTTTATCTTCGCGCGATTTATAGGCGTTGATGATCTTGCCGCGCAAGGGGAGGATGGCCTGATACTCGCGCAGGCGGCCTCCTTCGGCGCTTCCGCCGGCGGAATCACCCTCGACCAGATACAACTCGCAAAGATCGACATTGCGGCTGGTGCAATCGCGGAGCTTGCCCGGCAAGCCGCCGCCGCTCAACGCGCCCTTTCGTTCGCGCAACAGGGCTTTCGCCTTGCGAGCGGCTTCGCGGGCCTCGGCGGCAAGCATCGCTTTTTGGGCGATCGTGCGGGCGATTTTGGGATTCTCTTCGAGATAATTGGTGAGAAAATCGCCGACGGCCGAATTCACCAAGCCTTCCACTTCGATGTTGTTCAGCTTGACCTTGGTTTGCGATTCGAATTTCGGCTCCGGCACGCGCACACTGATCACGGCCGTGAGCCCTTCGCGAAAATCCTCGCCCGAGGGAGCAAGGTCTTTGAAGAGGTTCGCCTTCTTGCCGTAGTTGTTCAGAGTGCGCGTCAGGGCAGTGCGGAAGCCGGAGAGATGCGTGCCGCCATCGACCGTGTGAATGTTGTTCACATACGTGTGAACATTCTCCGTGAATTCGGACGTGTACTGCATGGCCACTTCGATGCCGACGCCGTCGAGTTCGCGCGCGATGTAGATGATATCGGCATGGGCCGGCTCGCTGGCCCGATTGAGAAATTCGACGAACTGCAATAGTCCGCGCTCGTAGTGAAACTTTTCGCCGTCGCCGGTGCGCTCGTCTTTGAGCGTGATGCGGGTGCCGCGATTGAGGAAGGCAAGTTCTTGCAAACGGCGGTGGAGGATGTTGTATTCGAATTTCGTGTTGCCGAACACTTGCGTGTCGGGCTTGAACGTCACTCGGGTGCCGGTGCCGATGGCGCGGCCGACGCGGCGCACGTCGCCGGTCGGGACGCCGCGCTGATATTCCTGCTGGTAGAGATGCCCGTCGCGGCGCACTTCGACTTCGCACCATTCGGAAAGAAAGTTGACCACTTTCACGCCGATGCCGTGCAAGCCGCCGGAGGTTTTATAAGCCTGTTTGTCGAATTTGCCGCCGAATTTGAGCACCGTCATCACGCCTTGCAACGTCGAGATGCCGAGATCCGGATGCACCTCGATCGGAATGCCGCGGCCATCGTCGGCCACCGCGACCGAGCCATCGCCATTGACGGTGACATAAATATCGTGGGCATGCCCGGCCATCGCCTCGTCGATCGCATTATCGACCGCTTCGTAGACGAGATGGTGCAGCCCGCGGCTGCCGGTGTCGCCGATGTACATGCCGGAGCGTTCGCGGACGTGCTCCAAATCGGTCAGATATTTCATCTGATCGACGCCATATTCGCCGGCATTCGGCGAGGTGGCGGGCATGTCGGGATTCTGGGCGGCGGAATTCAGCGGAGGGGCCGGAGAACTGGCGGCAGAGCCAATTTCGGAATTCAGGGCGGCGGTTTTCGGATCATGAGCCGGCTTGTCGCCGGTGATCGATGGATCGGTCATCGTGTGGGATTCTTTACTTGGTTTTGTCGGCGGATTATCCGGCGATTCGAGGGGATTTGCCTATTAACATTGTAGCGCTGCAGCCAAGGCCCTCACGCGGAAAGAAACGTGAGCGGCAAGCCGCTAACCGCCGGTGCTTTTCTCGTGCGTTTGCATGCTGCTCGGCCGACGGGCGATTGGCGAAACATCCAACCGGCGGCTGCTCCTCGCCGCTCATTCGATCGGTCCGACGCGGAATCTCAGATCGCGGACCGAATCGTCGGCCAATCGATGGCGGAGCCGCTCCAATATTTGAACTTTCTGAAAACCCATTTCCTGCACCAACGTCGAATTGGCCACGAACACCTCCAACACCCCGCGGCGGATGTTGCCCGGCCGACTGATCTTCGCCAGCATCGGACCAGCCGCTTCGCGCCAGGCCGCTTCACAACCAGACGCAGCCGTTTGGCGGGCATAGCCGCGACGAGCCAACAGCTGTGCTAGCACTTCGGCAATCGGCTGCGGGGTGCCTTTGGCCATGAGCGACGACCGGGATTCGAGGCAGGGGGGAACGTGCGAAACCGCAAGCGGGAGGACGAACCAATCGGAGCAGCGCGGCCCTAGCGATCGCGAGCCAGCGGCATGATCACGTAGCCGTAGCCGTCGTCGGTCGTGCAAACGGCGGCGCTTTCGGCGTCTTTCAGGTCCAAGGTAAACATTTTGTCGGCATCAAGCACTTTGAGGAAATCGCTCATGTAGCGTGGGTCGAGAGTGATCGCGACGTTCGGCCCGCTATAGGCGATGGGGAGTTCGACGTGCGACTTGCCGACATCGGCTGTTTCGCCGGCGAGGGTCAACATCCCGTCGCCGAATTTGAAATCGACGCCGCGGCTCTCATCGTTGGTGACGATCGCGGCCTGCCGGACGGCAGAATACAAGCTCCCCACCGGCAATTCGATTTTCTGCGAGTCTTGCCGCTGCGGAAACACATCGCGCCAGCGTGGAAACCGCCCTTCAACCAGCCGCGAATAAATCGTCACACGCGGCGTAGAGACGAGAATATCGTTGGCCCGCGCGGAGATTTGCACTTGAGCATCGGGCTCGAAGAAGGCGCGATCCATCAGGTGCATGGCCCGCGAGGGAACGATCGTCATCGTGTCGGCATTTTGATGCCCGCCGACGCTGTGGGCCGGCCCTTCCATTTTCGCCAGCCGCCGCCCGTCGGTGGCCACGGCCGTGATTCGCTTTTCGGTCATTTCCAGCAGCACGCCCCCCAAGGCGTAGCGACTGCTCTCGTTGTCGGTGGCGAACAGCGTACGGCGGACCAGCTCGCGCAACAAGCGGGTCGGCAACTCGTGATGCTTGCCTTCGCTGAACGGTGCAACGGTGGGATATTCTTCCGGGTTTTCGCCCGGCAAACGGAATTCGCTCCGCTCGCCGCGCACCAGCGTGCCGGATTGCGTGGTTTCGAGAAACAATCGGGCATCGCCGCTGCACTCGCGCAGGATGGGCCCGAAACGGTTGATCGAGAGCAAGGCCGTGCCCGGCGTTTCCACTTCCATGCCCGACACCTGGATGCGAATGCCGATTTCCAAATCGGTCGCCATGAGAAGGACGGCCTCTTGGGTGGCTTCGAGCTTGACGTTTTGCAGGATCGGCTTGGGGCTGCGCGTGGGGGCGACGGAGGAGGCGGTTTGAAAAGCCGCGAGAAGTTGTTCTCGATCACACGTGAGTTTCATGACGGATCGGGCCTTTCATCAAGGGACCATTTTGGGGACCCAGGGTCTGGGAGTTTCTTCTTCTTAAAGAATTAATTAATTCAGCAGTATTAGTAGGTGGGCGCCGCGGATTGTCGATTCCCCCTCGCCAAACGCCGAATCGCTACCAATGTCTCGGGCAATTCGCGTTCGGACGGGCGTCGCATCGGTCTGGAAAACTTGTCGGCATCGTGTCGATGGCGTGTCGGGCGGATGTCGATTGGCGAGGCAATTAATTCGATGGCGATTGGCTGCTGTCGACGGTGTTGGCCGGGCGGCGATTTACCGACAGCCGAGTGACGGTTTTTCCACAGCGATGGCGCGTGGATGGTCTATGCATTTCACGTGTGGGCCAGGGCGCGGCGCAGATCCGACACGGCTCGCCGCGTCGCGGGATCGGACTGCAATCGCGATTCGATCGAGCGGTAGTTGTGTAAGACCGTGGTATGATCGCGACCGCCAAAATGTTGTCCGAGCTGCTGCAGGCTTTTGGCCGTGAGTTGCCGGCCCAGATACATCGCGATGGCCCGAGCCTGCACGACCGTGCGCTGCCGCGAAGGGCTACTCAATTCGGCCACTCGCAGGCCGAAATACTTCGCCGCCAAAACGGAGATCGTGCGCAAAGTGGGTTGCAGCCGCAATCGCCGATCGGCAAGCCATTGGCGAACCGCTTTCGCATCGACGCAGCGCGGCGCGATTTCGCTGGCGACGATCGCGCAAGCAATGTTTTCATTCGCGACTGAGCCAGAGTTTGCAACGGCCTCGTCGCGTGGCTCGGAACCCAAAGTAAGCTCCGAACGAACGTCCAACTCCACAAGCGCGCCGAGCAATTCCGGCACAGTGCCGTTCAAGCCATCGGCAAGCGCCCGCAGCGCCGGCGCGGTGATCGGGATTGCTCGCAATCGCGCGAGCCGTTCGACAATCGCCAATCGGGTTGCCAAAGTCGGCGCTCTTAGCGGCAGCAACAAGCCTGCCGCCAAGCGACCGCGGAGATCGGGCGACAGGCCGGTGATCCGTTCCGGCGGTGTGCTCGATGTAATCACCACTTGGCCGCCCTGGTCGACAATGGCGTCGAGCGAATGGACCAATTCGAGTTGCGCAGCACGCCGATTTTGCAGTTGCGCCAGCCCTTCGATCACCAACAGCGATACGTTGCGAATACGGCGCTGGAAGGCTGGCGTCGATTCGGCAGCGATCACGGCATTCAACTCCTGGGCAAAATCCGAGGCGTTGAAATACGCCACCGACGCCGGCGGCAACCGATGATGCGATGCCCATCTGTCGGCCAAACCGCGAGCCAAATGCGATTTGCCCACGCCCGGAAGGCCGACAATTACCAGCGGGTTGAATTTCGAGGGCCGGTCTTGCAAAAGAGACTCGATTGCCACGGCGGCCAAGCGATTCTCCGGACCGGCGATGAATTCGAGCGAAATTGGCGACGCAGACGGGCGGTTGCCAAGCGACATGGCGACCGCACCGGCAGTGGCGGGCGATTTCGCTTTGCGAACAGGCGATGCAGCGCGGTCGCGCCTGGCCGAAGCAGCGCATTCGCGAGCCGGTTCGGCTGGCGGCGCGTCGACGTCAGCCGGCGCCAGATCGGCCGAAAGCGGGATTATAAAAACGCCGTCTTCCACCGCGGCTCCGTCCTGCAAAATTGCGATCCGGCCGGATCGCTTTGGGTTCAAAATTCGGAGCCGGAATTATAGCGGTTTGCAACCCTCTCGGCGAGGAGCGGCGGTGAATTTTCACGAGTAAAAACGTCGCCGCAAATCATTGCCGCCATGCAAGATACGAAAACAGGGCCGAATCGGTCGTTTCACGAAGCCGCGCGGGGTGATCGCAAGATTGCGAATCGAGCATCGGGGCGGCAAACCGCACGATCATTCTCGCGGCTTTGCCGCTCGCAAAACGGATAGGATTCGTTCGGCCGCGAGCGCGATGTCGGCCTCGGTCGTCGTTGCCCCGAGGCTGAAGCGAAGACTGCTTTGCACCTGGGATTCGGGCAGCCCCATCGCCGTCAGCGTCGGCGAAGGCTCGCGCGAGCCGCTCGCGCAGGCCGACCCGGTCGAACACGCCACGCCAGCCAGGTCCAACGCCATTTGCAGCGCTTGCCGGTCGTAGCCGGGAAATGAAATGTTCGAGGTCCCCGGGAGCCGCTGGACCGTCGCCTCGTTGCCATCCTCGCTGATGCCGTGAATGGTGGCGGTTGGCCAATTGCTTCGGATCGCGCCTTCAAATCGATCGCGCAGCCGCGCGATGCGGGCGACTCGGTCCAATTGTTCTCGTTGAAAACAGGCCAGGGCAACATGCATTCCGACCGCCAGCGCGACAGACTCTGTGCCCGGCCGAAGGCCATATTGTTGAAATCCGCCCCAGTGGAGCGGCTCCAGCGGCACGTCGCCGCGCAGCAACAGCGCGCCGATCCCGCGCGGACCGTGAAATTTGTGCGCCGCACAGCTCAACGCCGCGACGCCAAGCCGGCGAAAATCCACCGGCACTTTGCCCACCGTCTGGGCCGCGTCCGTGTGCAGGAGAACCTTCGCGGCCCGGCCCAATTCCGCCAATTGCTCGATCGGCTGGAGCACGCCCGTTTCATTGTTGGCGAGCATGACACTGGCAAACCGTGGCCGCTTGCTGATCGAACTCTGCCCCGTGGATTGTTTCAGGGCCGGATCCGCTTTGACCAATGCGGCAGCGAATTGTTCCAACTCGACGACGCCGGCGGAAGAAACGCCGATTCGCTCGATGTGCCAGCCGCGGCGAGCCAATGCCTCGGCAGGCCGGGCAACGCTGGGATGCTCGATCGCGGAAACGACGAGCGTCCCCGTAGCGGCTGATCCTGCCATGCCGAACAGCGCCAAATTGTTTGCTTCCGTTCCGCCGCTGGTGAAGATCAAGCGATCGGGCTGGCGCCCCGCGGCTGCCGCACCCAGCAAGGCCGCGATGCCCTCCCGCGCTTCTTCCAGCACGTGCCGAGCCTGCCGGCCAAGCTGATGCTGGCTTTCCGGGTTGCCGTAGACCGACTGCTGGCATTCGACCATCGCCGCCAGCGCTTCGGGCAGGATCGGGGTGGTCGAGTTATGGTCGAGATAAATCGTGTGGGCAGCGGTCGGCATCCGCGAATTATAACCGCCGACGGCTGGAATATATCGACCGCAATGCATTGGTGGTTGGTCTCGGCACGACGTGCGAAACCGCAAGCGAGCTTCAAGCCGCCGACGGATAGTGAGGCTCGCTTGCGGTTTTGCGCGTCGTGCCGCCCATTCTTTCGCGGGATTTCTCAGCGACTGCCATTGTCCGAAGCCGCGCCGCTCGCTATTATCCCGCTCCACTTTTCTTTCCCACCACAACGGAGCCGTGGCCGGCGATGCAATCTTCCGTAGGCCTTGCGTTTCGGGCGTTGGTGATGCTGGCCTGTTTGGCACTGGTGCCATTTTTGGCCATCTACGGCAAGCAATTGCCAGAGCTTTATAAGGCGGTCGTCGATGCCTATAAGGCTCGCACGCATCAGAAGACCGCCGACCCGTTGGCAGGCATTGCAACCGATGCGCCGCCGTGGGCGCCGACCAACGATCACCGTGCCGCCGATCCGCTGCCGCGTGGCCAAAGCGAAACGCCAGTCGAATCACGCCCCGCCCCGCTTGCGGCGATTCCGCCCCAGCCATTGCCCGTTCAATCAGCGCCCACTCAGCCTGGGCCCCTGGCCGGCGGCGGACCGGCCCCGCAACCGTTGGCCAGCGAAAGCATGTCTGCTACCGGAGGCGCGGTGCAGCCGGCGAGCTTTGCCGCGCCGGTAGAAAATGCCAAAACGACCGATTCAGCAGTTGATTCGGAACACGAAGCCGCAACCAACTCCGCCCCGCCAGCGCCCCCGGCGGCCGACACCTGCACGACCCAATTCCGGCATGTCGAAGCTCGACTGCGAGAACTCGGCGCCACCTATTATCTGCTCGAAACCTTTGGCGACGGCTATCGCTTCTATTGCGAAGTGTCGCTAGCCGCCAACTCCGACCCGGGCCATCATCGCGTCTTCCAAGCGACCGACACTGACCCGCTGAAGGCGATGCAACGGGTGCTTGACGACGTCGAGCGATTCCGGCGCCCCGACGGTGCCGGGCAATTTTCGAGTCCATCGGGCATTCAACGCTGAGCCGGATCATCTTTGCCCTGGTCTGCGGGCTTGCAGAGACCGGGAGGCCGCCGTAAGTTCGAGGCGCTGTCGCGGTCGGTCGCAGTTTCACCGCACAACTCTACGCAGCCGGCAGAGATTGCCATGCACAAACGGCTCCCCAAACTCGGCTACTGTCGCGGTGCGAGCCGACTTAACCGGAAACGGGGTTCAGCGCTGCCGGCGGCATTTGCATCGAAGCGGCGGAGCGGCTTCGCCCGATGGCAGCTTTTCATACGCGGCGGCTCAAAAAGACGGCCGGAGCCGATTGTCCAAGGCCCGCTGGCTCGCGACGACCGGTTGGCCCGAGTCGAAGCAGCGCTGTTCTTGGCTCGCGAGCCGCTCACCAGCCGAAAGATCGGACAATTGGCCGGCCTGAGCGACGGCACGGCCGCCCGAACGGCCGTTCGCCAATTGAACCGGCTCTATGACGACGGGGGCAGTCCGTTCCGTGCCGAGGAACTGGCCGGCGGTTTCCAATTGCTCACTCGGCCGATGTTTGGGCCGTGGCTGCGGCGGCTATTGCATACGCCCGTCGAAACGCGGCTCACCGCACCGGCGCTCGAGACGTTGGCGGTCGTGGCCTATCGTCAACCGGTGTTGCGATCCGAAGTGGAGGCGATCCGCGGCGTGCAGTGCGGCGATATTCTGCGGCAATTGATGGATCGCGACTTGGTGCGAATCACCAGCCGCGCCGACGATTTGGGCCGGCCTTTGCTCTACGGCACCACGAGGCGGTTCTTGCAGATTTTCGGGCTGCGACATCTCGACGAATTGCCGCAAGCCGAGACGCTGCGGCGGCGGCCGGCGCCGGCCGAACCGGCCGCAGCCTCGCAGCCATCGGCCGAGGCGAGCGCGAATTCTTCGCAACCGGCGGCGACCTCGTTGCAAACCGCCGAAAATCGTGCAATCTAGTTCTCCGAGAACTATTCTCTCGGCTGCCCGGTCGGTATGATGTCCGGCTTCCCATATTGTTTCCCCGCTCCCGGTGACTCATTGACGAGAAAGTCTTGCAGGAGGAATTCCCAGTGACGACATTACTGCGCCGTAATTTCGCCCGCGACGAAATGGCTGACGAGTCGTTCCTGACTTTGGCCGAAGCCGCTCGCCACGAATTTGTCCCCTTGGTCGTTGCCGCCGCCGACGAAGCCGAGGAGGAAGACGATTGGGATGACGAAGAAGATGAAGAAGAAGATGATCTGAACGGCGACGACGACGAAGAAGATGATGAAGACGAGGACGATGATTTCGTCGACGAGGAGTGGGAAGAAGTCGAGGATGAAGACGAAGACGATGAAGAGGACGAGGAAGACGACGACTGGGACGATGAAGACGACGACGATTGGGACGACGACGAGGAAGAGGAAGAAGAAGACTGGGGCGATGAAGAGTAGGCTTTTTTCGTCAGAGCGTGGAGCTTAGGATTAATTGAACGGTGCTCGCTCGCAGCGCCGTCGCCAAGCCCGCGAGAGCAAAAAATGGCCGTTTCTAACTGGACTGCAGCCGATTCAAATCGAGCCAACGAAATTTGGACTGAGTATCAGCAGCAGCACGACGTTTCGGAAAGAGCTGGCCAGACCGTTGGGATTGCTGCGCTCCTGAATCGAGCCTCGTCGTGGTTTCCTAATCCGGGATATAATGAAGCGAGAGTTCACTAGCATCCTTGCCGCTGTGCCTTGGTGAAATTCGGGAGGGACATCGCGTGACGATCCAATACGCAACCGAACCCTTGAGAATTGGCACGATTGTGCGCGTTCGCGATTCGAGGTACGGGCGTGCCAGAATCGTCGAGTTTCGCGGCCCCCTTGGCCCAAACGGAGCACGGGTCTACCGACTTCAGTTCGGGAGGAAGCCTCCGGCCTATACCGAGGTTCTTGAAGACCAGATCGAGGTCGAGCCGGCGGGGAAATGACGAGCGTGGCGTTCCGCGAATTGCGATCGGGTCCAGTGGCTGTCGTAGCATGCAACGGCGCTGGCGTGGCGAGATTCCGAGGCATCCAAACACGCGAGCAGCCCGGAGGCGTCGAGCGGCATCAGGTGTTCGCCCGGTAGGCAACCGTTCACAGGTTGCGCAATGTCGTCCGGCGATTCAGGGTGTCAGGCACATTTTTCGGCGAAGGCTTGGGTCGCGATTCACGTCGTAGCGTGCCGAAAAGTGAGCCAGACCCCGACCTGTGAACAGTTGCGCCCCGTAGGCATCGGCCAGATCGTCATCAATCCGGGTATTGTCGGCCGAGCGCCCGTCGCCGCTGGAGAGCGATCCAAAAAGAGCGCACGCGAGTCCGGCTTGGTCAACCGCCTTGGGTCCGCCTGAATGTCAATGCTCACCCGAGCGCCTTCGGGCAAAGCAACCGGGCGCATCAAGGACCACAAGCCCGTTTTCATTATGGCCGTGATAGATCACTTCCAGTAGCCTCCGTTGATTGATAACTCACATCATACATTAACCCGTTGGCGTCTCGGCTAACGTGTGGAAGAATACGGCTTAGCAACCAGAATGCGACCTTGCGGCTTGCCATTGTGCCGTCCGCGTCGGCTTTCGGCGAAGTTCAGGCTTCGCGGATCTCGTGCAACGAACGGGCAAACTCATCGGACCATCGGTTTCGCTTCGAAGTCTTTCCTTTTCTCGTGCGGGCGAATTCTTTAGGATGGATTCGAGGGCGCTCGCAGCGCCGTCGCCAAGCCCGCGAGAGCAAAAAATGGCCGTTTCTAACTGGACTGCAGCCGATTCAAATCGAGCCAACGAAATTTGGACTGAGTATCAGCAGCAGCACGACGTTTCGGAAAAAGCTGGCCAGACCGTTGGAATTGACCCCGTCAGCGGTCGTATTTGGTTTGGCGATTCGATCCAAGATGTCGTCGCCAAGCGTGACGCAGATAGCAACGGTGCTCCGCTGTTTTTCGTGCGAGTTGGGGGCGCGACGTATATTATCGAAAGGGAGGCCGTCGTTGATCGAGGGCATCGTTACCGACGACGGTGTCCCGGTTATCGAGATGCAGATTGATGATCGCCGCTGGCAGGCAATAATCGACACTGGTTTCAACGGCGAACTCGAACTGCCCTAGGCACTGCGACAACAGGTCGACGCGCAATTCGTCGGCCGTGCAGCCTCGCTTCTGGCGGCAAATCAGCGAATCGAAGAGGACAGTCTTCCTTGCCGATTTTCCATTCGACGGCCAAACGGTTCGAGTGCAAGCCACCTTCGCGGATGGCGACGAAATCCTGATCGGCACGGGCATGCTGCGAGATTATCGGCTCCGGATCGATTTCCCCGCCCGGACCGTCGCCATCGACCGCGGTTAGAGGGTCAAGGCACGGCCCGATTCTGAAAACGGGAATCAAACGTATTCTTGCCGGAATTGACGGCGCAGCGCCTTGGCGAGGCAGAATGGGACATCGCATGGCGATCCAATACGCAACCGAACCCTTGAAGATTGGCAGGGTCGTGCGCATCCGGGCTTCCGGCTATGGGCGCGCCAGAATCGCCGAGTTTCGTGGACATTCGCAGAAACTCGCGCACCTCATTGAGTTCGTAAGGTGGGTCACGCCGGTGCAGGACCGCGTGGCAGTTCGGGCACACGGGTCGAAGGTCCTGTATGGGATCAACGTGTGAGACTCACCAACGCTCGAGATGTCAGCGGCTCGAACCCTTCGGCAAGCAAGAAGTACGGCGGGCCGCTGCCAAAATGTGGGCATCGAGCACCGTGGAATAGGCGCGGGATTTTGTTGCGAAGGCCAGCAAAACGCCGTCTTGGTGATTCTCCCGCCACGCCTGAAACTGGTCGTGCATCGATCGTCCACGGGAATCGAAGAACTCGTGAATCATCGGTATTTGTTCCGAACGTCCATCGCCCATTTCTCTGCGCAACGCTAAATCAATCCTTCAAATGAAACAGCCGCTTTAGGGCTTCCATCAGGCCGTGGGGGTGGCCTTGACGCGAGTCGTCGCGGAGTTGCTGTAGCGGCGGATGCAAAAGTTTGTTGGCGTAGCGCTCGAAGGCCTGGTCGATTTCGGCTTTCGTCGCGGCGTCCAGATTGGGCAGCTTGTTGAAGAGTCGCCGCAATTCTTGCTCGCGCAGCGATTGCCAATTCTCGCGCAAGCGCTGAATGATCGGCCCGGTTGCCCGATGGTGCATCTGCTCCATGAACAGCCGCGTTTCTTCTTCGACGATCGCCAGGGCGGCGGGCAATTCCGCGTCGCGCTGCTGGCGATTGTGGGCCGCGGCGGCTTGCAGATCATCGACCGAATACAGATACACGCCCAGCCGATCGCTGATCGCCGGATCGAAGTCGCGCGGCACGGCCAGATCCAAAATCAAGAGCGGCCGCTGGTAGCGCTGCGGCTCGATGCGCTGAAATCGATCGAGCGAAACGATCGGCTCGCCGGCCCCCGTCGTGCTGACGATCAAATCGGCGTCGATCAGGTGTTGGTCCAACTCTTCCCACGGCGCTGCCCGGCCGGCGAATTGCTCGGCCAGTTCGGCGGCCCGGGCCGGACTGCGGTTGACGATCGTCACATGGCGGGCTCCGCCGTCGCGCAGGTAGCGCAGCGTTTCCTGCCCCATCTCCCCCGCGCCGATCACAAGCACGCGTTTGTCGTCGAAGGTGTCGAAAATCTGCCGGGCAAAATCGCCGATCGCCACGCTCGGAATGCTCACGCGCTTTTCGTACAACGATGTCTCCCGGGCCACGCGCTTCGCCACGCGCAGCGCGGCTTGAAACATATCGTGCGTCAGCGGGCCGGCGCTGTGGTGCTGCTGCGCGAGTTGATAAGCCTGCTTCACCTGGGCGAGAATCTGCGGTTCGCCGAGCACGAGGCTATCGAGACTGGCGGTGACGGTGAACAGGTGCCACACGGCCGCTTCGCCCGATTGCTGAAAGAATCCGCTCTCCAGCCATTCCGGCTCGAGGCCATGAAACTCGACTAGGAATTTGGCGACCTGCTGATGATTCGGGCCGGCCGTTTCCGCCTCCGAAGCCGAATACACTTCCACGCGATTGCAGGTCGAGAGCAGCACAGCCTCGGCCGCCGGGAATCGCTCGCGCCAGAGATCGAGCGCCCGGGCGGCTTGCGTCGTGTTGAACGCCAGCCGCTCTCGCATTTCGATCGTCGCGTTGTGGTGGCTACAGCCCACCAGTTGGAAGTTCATGGGGAAGGGGCGAGGGGCGAGGGACGAGGGGCGAGTACGAAACTACGGCGTGTGCCACTGGCAAGCGCAGTCTGCCAATGCGCGCGTGGGGTGGGGCGTAGCACTGGCAGACTGCGCTTGTCAGTGGCACACATCTCTCCGAGGCCGATACCGATGACAATGCGTTGTTGCGAACGCGGACGGTGTGTTCTCCCGAGCCAAGTAGTTGCACGGCAAGGAATATTGCCAAGAAAACGAAATTGGCGATCGTGAGGTACGCCACTTTGCGGCCGCGGCGAGCGGGTTTATATAGGCCGTTGAAAAGCGCGGCCGCCAACAGCCAGGCAAACATCCCGCCCGATTGCCACACGATTGGATCGCTCCAAGGCAATTCGTCTTGCTGATGGCGGTGATTGATCAGATTGAGCACGATGCCCGACAGCGTGCCGACGCCGGCCATGAGCACCGAAACGACGATCGCCCGACCGCTGACGCGCTCGAGCCATTCGAGGCTCGGCAGCCGCAGCCCAGGGGTGGGCTGCAATTTGTGCTTCAACCGCCGCGATTGGAGCAGGTACATCAGGCCGGCTACGAAACCGACGATCACTGCCACGGCCCCCAACAGCCAAAACGTGCCGTGGATGGTTCCCCAAACTCGTGCCGCCGGCGATTGGGCAAACGGTTCCCGGTTTGCGAATTTGGCGGCCCCGATCAGCCCCAGAGCCAGCGGCAGGATAAAAATCCCATAGGCCACTTCGGGATGAAACAGCGTCAAATACAGATACACGACCACCAACAGCCACGCTGCCACCAGATACCAATCGAAGGCGCTCGAGAGTGGAGCCGCCGGCGCTTCATACGCCCGATAACCCAGATAAAGCGTCTGGGCCAGCAGCCCGGCACAGGCAAACCCGAGCGTTAGCACCCGGCGGGCGGCATGGCGCAGCAGAAGCCGCGCGAGCTCGAGCAAAAAAGCCACCGCATAGCTGGCGGCGAAACAAGTCGTCGTAATGCCGGAAATCATGCAACGTCCGAAGCCCTACTGGTTATATCCACTAATTGTACCCTACGCCCAGCGACGAACGAGGCCCGCCACGAAACCGCGTGGAGAGCGCATCGTCCTGCTAAGCTCATCGCGGCGACCGGATGAAGCAACCTCACTTCGCCGCCGGCACTTCATTTACCGTGTAATAGGCTTTGCGATGCAGAAGTTCTTCGTGATCGCCGGATCGCACCGCGCCGAGGTCGAAATCGTAAACGTGCCCGCGGATCATCGTGTTCACCACGATTCGGGCCGACATGCGATCGTCGGCAAGGCGGACGCTTCGAACCACCGGCGTGGTTTGCTCGATTTCCGGTCCGCCGTAAGACGCTTGATAAGGGTGCGTGAATGTCGAGAGTCGATACGATGCCGCCGCACCGCCGGTCGCGGAATCGACCGGCTTGGTGAACGCGATATTGAAGCCGTCAGGGGTGATCGTGATTTGCTTGATCTCGAACGGCATCTTGCCGCTCCAGCCGATCCGCTCCAAGGCATAGGGCTTTGGCCCGCGCACGGGCCAACCGCGATTCGTTCCGCCGCACAAGAGATTTCCCTCGGGCGTGAACACGACGTTCAGAATTCCCGTCGATAGCCCCTCGCGAAACGGATAGCAAGCCCCTTGCCACACGCCGTTGATCTGCTCGGTGGTGGCCCGCATGATGATCGACAGCGTGTAGTCGCCGAGAAACATCTGATTCTCAAACGGGCCGAATTTGCCCCCGGTGCGATTCACCGTGAAGCCGGTCGTCGAGCGTCCCATGCGGATGTAGGGGAAGATCACGGCATAGGGCACCAGTTGCTTTACGCGCTCTTTCTCGATGACGATCCGCGAGCCCGATTTGGGCATTTCCGGCACCGGACCCAGCTCGGGGGCATATTTGTACCAGTGCAAGCTCGCGGGATGCCCGTCAAACGCTCCAGGCGATACAACCTTGAGGCTGTCGGCGCAATTCCAAGGCCCTTGGTTTTCGATATACATCATCTGCCCGTGCTCGTTCGGTCCGATTCCGCCGGGGCTGCGCAAGCCGCTGGCGACCACGATCCGTTTGCCTTCCGGCGTAATTTTCAACGCGAAGCCGCGAAACAGCGAATAGGATTCATACGAGTACGACAAGGTTAGGGCGACGAACAGATTTCCCTCCGAGTCGAACTTCGATCCCCATGCGTATTCGTGATAATTCTGATAACCCCAATCGTCGCAGATCGTCTCGAAACGGTTTGCCTTGCCGTCGTGCTTGGTGTCGCTGACACGTGTCAGCTCGCAACCTTGCGTGACGTAAAAAGCGCCGTTTTTGTAAGCCAGGCCGAAAATCTCATCCAGGCCGGTGGCATAGAGGTGATACGTCGGCTCGGGCTTCTTTTCATCGACGCCGCTTACGATCCAAATCTCGCCATAGCGCGTTCCGACCGCGATCCGCTTGTCCGGTAGCACGGTGAACGAGCCGGCCTCGATCACCGTGTCTTTCGGGATCGGAAGATCGACGATCGGATAGTATTCCCGCTCGCGCGGCTCGGTGCCCCAGCGGTCGCCCACTTCTTCCGCTTGGACGGTCGAAGGATGAATTGACGGGCTTATCAAGTTGCCGCCCGACAGCCACAGCGCGATGGCCACGATATAAATTGCGACCTGGCGGAGGTGGCGAAAACGGTGGAAAAGATTAGTGGAGCAATTCATAGGTGATGGTTTGCATGGATTTGCCTTGGGGAATTTCGAACCGCAGCAGCAGTTCCGACTCTTTCGACTTGGCCGACGACGGCCGCAGCACGGTGTGAACAGCCGGGACCATTATCCGCAAGTCGCTGGTTTTATATTGCCGCGGCGATTCGCGATCGATCCGGCCGGTCAGCGCGCGGAACCAGAGCGTGCGCTCGCTCGGCGCGGTGAATGAAAACGTGCGGCTCAGCAGCGGGTTCTTGCCCGACGTGTCGGCCGTCGAGCGGTCTTCGATTTCGATCTCGCCGCTCCGGTACATGAATGTCGGAATCGCCGCGTCGTCCATGTAATAGCCTTTGAACCGATAGCCGTGGTTCTTGGGATAGAGCGGATCGGGATCGACCGGATGTTGTTGGTTTGTCGTCGGCCGCGGCGGCCAGGCGGATTTTTCGTCCGGCAAATCGAGGAACGAAACGTCCTGCGCGAGTTGAACGAATCGGCTTGCCGGTTGAAACGAGCCCGATCCTTGGCCGCTGCGATCGACATGGATAAAGTCGCCATGCCAGAGGGCTGTCAGCGTTCCATTTTGGGCGTTGAAGGCGTAGCTCAGCTTGTCGGGAAAACCGACGGCGATGCCGCGATAGCCGGCCACGCCGCTGCGGCCGCGATAGGTTCGCGCCGCACCCGTCACGTCGAGCTTGGTGTCGACGCGGCGGATTCCCGACGGATCCTCGGCCGAGGTGCCGAGCGAAAGGAAATACCAGATGGCATCGATTTGCGCATGCGTATCGCCGTCCAGAATCGTCTTTTGCACTGCTTTTTCGGCCGGCCAGCCGAGCGGCATCACGATTCGGGGGCGATAGCCGCTCGGGTTGACCAGGAAGTGATAAAACCAACTCGGCTTCAACCGCTGGTAGGCGAGGAGCAGGTCCATGCCCTGGTAGTTCGGCGACGCCTTGCCGTTGAAATTGTGGCAAGCGACGCAGTACAAGCCTTTGTCGCCCATCAACTCGCGGCCGGCCACGCGCAGCTCTTTCGCTCGATCGCGGTCGTGTTCGTTTTCACTGTTCGGCAACGGCAGATCGACGCGCGAGACGGCATCAAGCCGATCGAACAAGTCGGGCAATCGCCGCAGATTCGGCTCTCCGAATTGAGGCATCCGCGTGAACATATACGGCCGGGCGGTTTCGCCGTCGAAGAGAATTTTCTTGATCCAAATCGTTTTCAGCTTCGCTCCCACAAGCGTCAGCGGTGGCGGAATGCGGGCATCGTCGCCCAGGTTCCTTTCGCTCGTCTGGAACAGCGCGTTTCTCTCGGCCGCGATCCCGCCGTAGCCGCCGCGAACGTGGCACGCGATGCAGTTGAAGGAAGTGAGCGTCATGGCGACTTGCGTTTCGTCCGACGCCGGTTCGGCCTGCGCCGTGAGCGCGGAGCGGATGGCGCGCGTTTGCTCGTCGCTCAAGTTGAACCGCGGGCTTTTCCCCGGCATTTTGGCGAGGCAGCCGCGGGTCGCATTCAAGCTCGCCATCGGGCTGGCCCACCGCGCCGCCGTGTCGCCCAGCTTGTGGCATGCGCTGCAATTGAATTGCTGGAAATATTTTTGGCCCTCGGCCGCCAGCTTGTCGTGCCGCGGCATGACGGGCACCGTTGCGTCGCCACTGCCGAGCCCAAGACCACTGCCGAGCCCAAGCCCACTGCCGAGCCCACTGCCGAGCAAATAACTGGCGATCTGGCGGGCCTCGACGGGCGTTAGCTTCATGTCGGGCATCCGACCCGACGGGCGGACGTGCAGCGGCTGGAACAAGAAATCGGACAGCGATGTCAGGCCATATTTCGCCGCTACGTGTTCCAAGTTCACCACGCCTTCGCGCATCGTTTCGTGCCCGGTGTCGCCGCGCGGCGAATGGCAGGCGATGCAGCCGACGGTGTGAAATAATTCCTTTCCGGCAGCCGCATCCTCGCCACGAACGGCACCTGACTCGAACTTGTGCGGCGATTGGGCGACGAGAAACTGGACGATGGCGTAGGCGATCGCCCGGCGCTGCTCCGCCGGCTCGGCCATCAGCAGATCGGGCATCGTCGTGCCGACGTGGGCCTCCGAAGGCTGGGCAATGAACCGCGCAAGAAAATCTGGCGAGATTCGCGAACCCACGTCGGCAAGATCCGGCGCCATTCGAGCGGTCAGCCGCGATTGTTTGCTGCGCGCATGGCAGGCGGTGCACCGCAATTCATTGAGCAGCAATTCGCCGACCTGCGGCTCTGAAAGCGGATGCTTGTTCGTCAACCCGAGAACGACCGGCGCGGCGAAAGCCGCCCTGCCATCGAGCGCGAACAGAACCGCGGCAACGGCGATCCAACGCAATTTGTTCACTGGAAATATCTCACTCGGCGAGAGAAATGCGAATCAGGGCGGCTGCGGCGAGGTTGCATGAATTCGTCGCGGGCGCCCATACGGGCGGCGATGAATCCGCCTGCCGGCCCCAGCAATGATGACACCCCGGGCCGGTCAATTCAACGATGGATCGGCGGGCACGTTTTTGATCCGCAGGGCCGAGAGCATTTTCAGGCCGTAGATTTGCCGCGTCAGTTGCGCCCAGATGTCGTAGGGGCCTTCGAAGATTTGCTCGGCCGTGGCGGGGGTGATGAGCCACGAATCTTCGCGCATTTCCGATTCCAGTTGCCCCGGCCCCCAGCCGGCGAAGCCGATGAAGAACCGCGCCGGGTCTTCCCCTTTCGAGATCAGCTTTTCGAGATTTTCCGGGTCGGAACAAAAATAAACGCCCGGCACGAGCTCGATTTCGCCGAGCGCGGGGTCGCGATGGATGGCCATCAGCGGCCCGCGGCATGGCCCGCCAAGATGGATCAGTCCCGTGCTCGGGCAAGGGGCTTCGCTCACCTGTTTCCACGCTTCGGACACGCTCGTCTTCGTCGGCCGATTGAGCACCAGCCCCATCGCCCCTTCATCGGAATGCCGAATGATGAGCACCACCGAGCGCGCAAAATTCGGTTCCAACAATTCTCGCGAGGCGACCAGAAATTGCCCATCCAGCGACATAACGTCTTGCTCCACCATTATTAAACGCCCGCGCCTCGCGATTGTAAAGCCGGCGGATGCGAGGAGGAGCGACCGCCGCTTACGGCCGATCGCCGCTCACAACCGACCGCCGCTGCCGATCCGCAAGAGATTAACGCGTGCCGCCGCTGAACTTTTTATATTTGGCGTGGCTGCCGTTGGCCGGCCGTTGCCAGCGCGCCAATCTCTGAAACATCGTAGCCTGGCAGGTCTTCGATCAAGCGGCGATATTCGGGGGAACGCACCGTTTGCACCAAGGCACGAAGACGAGGATCGACGCTTGCCGCGGACGTGAAACACAAATCATAGGCTTCCTCGCGAACCGCTAGGAAATCGAGCCCCGCGTCGTCGCTCACGAGGCGCACGCAAATTCCCACGTCGGCCCAGCCGCCACACACGGCCTCGGCGACCCCGCGATGACTGCGTGCGATGTGCTTCGCCGCGCGGTTGCCGAGCAATTTAGCCAAGAGCTCTCCGGCGGCGGAGCCCGGTTCGCGGCCGACCCAATTCAGCCGGCCTTCGATCGCTTGCTGCACGGACCCGACTCGCCGGCTCGGGGCAACGGCCAGCCCCTCTTGCCAGAACGCGGTCCGAAGAAGGCAAAACGAATCGTCCAAAGCACGAGCCGCGGCGGCGGAATTGCAGCCGTCGTGGCCACGCTCTTCCAAATGCACGCCGGCGACGTGAATCAACCCTCGTGCCAGCAGCGACAGCGCTTCGCCGCTGCTGCGTTGCAACGCGATCGCGTGAAAACCACTCTGTCGCTCATATTCGCTGATCAGAATGCATAAGGCCGGATCGCAAGAGGCAATGACCAACACTTCGGACGGGGCGACATTGCTGCGGCGCTCGAACAGCCCATCGTGGAACACGCCGTCGTGCGGTCGAGGCATGCACGTCGTCTCGCTTGGATAAACGAGCGTCCGCCCGGCGACGCTGGCATGCCACCAACGGCACGGTTCTCCTCTCGGTGACCACGCCCAGTTTCCACCATCCGAGCCCAGGGTGCCCAATGAGAAAAGTTCTTCAACCTGACACTCGAATGCGCGGGCCAGCGAGAGCACGGCCACCGCGGAAGGCACCAGTCTTCCGGTTTCAATGGCGCTGATTCCGGTTCGCGAAATGCCAGCCTGCGCCGCCAACTCCTCTTGAGACCAGCCGCGCGCGAGCCGCCGGGCCCGTACTCGATTTCGAACGTTTCGTTCGTCGGCCATGAATTGTTCCTCGACAAAGTCGGCCCACAACCCCGAGGCCAATCGCCAACGATGATCCGAGCTAAAAGATATCGTTGTCGCGCAACTCGCACAGCGTAATAAAAATGCCGATGGTGGCCGACATTACTATAGCAACCACTGTCAGAATCATGTCAGGCGTGCGGGATGGCCTGCTCGATCGGGCCGTTAAAGTTTGCCCAGTTTTATGAGAATGCTCGGGGGTAGCAAAATTCATGGCCCGCGAAACGCAGCACGTTGAAGCATGAACTCCGGCAGTTGGAGTTCACGCTTCAGCGTGCTGCCGGACAGAGTAGATACAACGGTTCGGAAAGTCGGACAGCCCCCCGGCCGGGTCCACCTTCAGGAAACTTGCGATGTTGAATATCAAAGCCTCATTTCTTTGGACGCTCGTCGCGGTTGTCGCGCTCGCTTGCGCGACGACCGCCGCTTACGCCGATGAAGCCACGCCGCCAAGCGTCCCGCCTGATCCGATGGAAATCGCCGCACCGTCGCTCGCCGGGAATTACTGCTGTCCGCGGCAAGATTGTCTTGAAGATCTTACGCTTTGGAATTTCTTTTCGGCCGGCTGGGATGACGCGTGGGCCAAGCGGGAACGAGAGACCGGAACACCCGACTTCGCATTGCTTCGCGTTCAGACGAATTTCATGGAACGCGAATTCCGCGTAAACGCGTTCGGAGAAGAGAACATCAATAGTCCGAAGATCAAGAATCTGACGGATGTCGACGATTTGATCGCCTGGAGTTTCAATCGCCGATTCATGATCTCGGTCACCGATGCCTACGAGTGGATCGATCCGCGAACCGGCACGAGAGAAGGTGGTGGATTACCGGGCATCGCAGGCCGATTTCAATTGGTCGACACCGAATCGTCTTCCTATTCGCTCAATGTCAAAGCACAGTCGGCTAACCCCGAAGTCGGTGTCACCCAGACGACGCTCAGCTACGGAATCGCCGGTTTTGAAGACCTTGCCTACTGGTTCAACTTGAACCGCGTCGGCCTGTATTACAGCTGCTTGTTCGATAGCTACACGGGACCGGCCGCCGCCGGCACGAAAACAAGCGACGTGCAGTACGACGTGACCGTCGCCAAAACAATTACCGCCGCCGACACGCCGCTCTTTGGAGCGCTGACCATGTTCGCGGAAACCTTCGCCCAAACCGATCTTGATGGGAGCCACGACGGGCGGACCATTGTGAGCATCACGCCGGGCGTCCGATTCAATTTGGGACAGCTTGAATGCATCAAGATGGGATCCGGCAACTGGATCCTGCTTGGTGTGGACCTTCCAGTTTCCGACTATCATCCCTGGGACGAAATCTACCGGCTAACCTACATCAAGAATTTCTAGGCTCGTGGTTCGCACGGCCGTCGGTCACGGCGTCTTCGGCCGCAACGGCCTAGAAATCGTGACGTTCCGGTCCTGGCAATCCGTCGGCCCAACGCCCCATGGGGCGCCGTTCCAGCGCGGCTGCGCTACGGCTCCGCTGCCGATCGCAATCGAAATCTTTTTCGCGAATGGCGCTGCCGCGACTCAAATCCGCCGTACGCTGCACGAAAGGCATGCTCTCGTATATCATGATCTCACGGGCACCAGGGGACGTCTTTCAATCGAGCCGCCGATGGTCGGGATTCCGTTCGAGTTTGACGCTCCCGGCTGGCTGGTGCTGCTCGGTGCAGTGCCGCTCGTGTGCTTGTTCAGCTATCGAAGCCTGGCGGCGCTTGGCCCTGTGCGGCGAGTCGTTGCGATTGCCGGCCGGTCGTTGGTTCTGGTGCTGGTGATCTTCGCGATCGCCGATTTGCAGTGGAAGCAGACCGGCGATCGACTGACAGTGATCTTTCTTTTCGACCGTTCGCTGAGCATTCCGGAGCAGCTTCAACCGGTGATGGCGGAATATGCGCGGCAAGAAATTGCCATGCACCGCGGCGATTCTCGACGCGATCTGGCGGGGGCAATCGTCTTCGGGGGCGATGCGGCGGTCGCATATCCTCCCAGTGCCGACGATATTTCGCTCGCCTACGATCAGGAAACCCGCGTCGACCGCGAGCACACCAACATCGCGGCAGCGATTCGTCTGGCGCAAGCGGCATTTCCCGGCGACACGGCGCGCCGCATCGTCGTGCTGACGGATGGCAATGCCAATCTCGGCGACACGCTCGAGCAGGCCCGAGCGTTGTCGGCATCCGGCGTCGGAATCGACGTGGTGCCGATCCGCTACCGGCGGCGGAACCAGGTGTTGGTCGAGAAGATCGCGGTGCCGCCGGATGTCCGCCGCGGGCAGCCCTTCGACCTGCGGATCGTGCTAAACAACACGACGCCGGCCGGAGCCGACGAGAAACCGCGAACCGGCCGGCTCAAGATTACCCGCAAGACGCGCGACGAAGAGCGCGTCTTGGCAGACGAGCCAATCACGGTCGCGGCGGGGAAACGGGTTTTCGTGCGTCGCGAACAAGTCGAGGCACCCGACTTCTACACCTACCAAGCCGAGTTCATCCCGGACGATGCCGCGCTCGACCCCATTACGCAGAACAAGCGCGCCACCGCATTCACCGATGTCCGTGGGCAAGGCGAAGTGCTCGTGATCGAAGACCCGAACGACCGGGGCCACCTCGATTTCTTGGCCGACCGTTTGCGCCACGAGAATCTTCGAGTGACGCTGCAATCGTCGCGCGAAACGTTCGCGTCGCTCGCCGATCTACAGCCCTACGATACGGTGGTGCTGGCCAATGTCTCGCGCGACGATTTCACCGAAGAGCAGCTGAAAATGCTCGCCGGAAACACCGAGCAATTGGGCGCCGGCCTGGTGATGCTGGGCGGCCCGAACAGCTTCGGCGCCGGCGGGTGGGCCAACACCGCGATCGAATCCGCGATGCCGGTCGATTTTCAAATCAAGAACGCCAAGGTGATGCCGGTCGGGGCACTGGCCCTGTTGATCGATCGTTCGGGTTCGATGACCGGCGAAAAGCTGACGATGGCCAAAACGGCGGCAATCGCTGCCAGCGAAGTGCTGGCCGACACCGACTATATCACCGTGGCGACGTTCGATTTCGAGCCGCACCTGATCGTCCCGATCGTCAAGAAAGGGGCGTCGCGCTCGATCAGATCGCGGATCAACGGGATCGACGCCGATGGCGGCACCAACATGCGGCCCGGCATCTTGATGGTCCACGATCAGCTCATGCGCGTCGATGACGCGGCGACCCGGCATATCGTAATCCTCACCGATGGCCTGACCGAGGGAACCAACTATCCGGAGTTGATCCAACAGTTGCGCAAGGAAGGCATTACGGTATCCACCGTCGGCGTCGGCCCCGATGCCGATCTCAAGCTGCTCGATGAACTGGCGCGAATCGGGGGCGGGCATTTCTACGCGGCGAAAAGCCCGCGCATTCTGCCTCGCATTTTTCAAGATGAAGCACGCGTCGTGGCCCGGCCGCTTGTCTACGAGCACAAGCCGGGTTTTTCGCCGCGCGTGAATTTCCCACACGAAATGATTCGCGGCCTTGGCGACGCATTTCCACCGCTCACCGGTTACGTGCGAACTCGGCTGAAAGACAGCCCGCTGGTGGAGCAGGCGCTCGTCAATTCCGCGCCCGAAACCGACGCGAAATACAATACGCTGCTCGCCAGTTGGAACTACGGCCTGGGCAAGGCGGTCGCCTTCACGAGCGATGCCGGCCAGCGCTGGGCCACCGCTTGGACCGATTGGCCAGGCTACGAGAAATTCTTCAGCCAAGTCGTGCGCTGGTCGATGCGGCCCAACGGCGATCGCGGAAAATTCACGCTCACCACCGATCTCCAAGACGGCCGGGTGCGGCTCATCGTCACCGCCCTCGACCGAGACAACGATTTTCTCAATTTCCTCAATATGTCCGCCCGAGTGATCGGCCCCGACATGCAGCCGCTCGAGACAACGATCCGACAAATCGCCCCCGGACGGTATCTCGGCGAGTTCGACGCCAAGCAGGCCGGCAGCTACATGCTGATGGTGTCGCCCGGGCCGGGCAACCCGCCGATTTTGAGCGGCGTCGATGTTCCCTACTCGGCCGAGTATTTGGATCGCGAACCCAATGAAGAAATGTTCCGCGAGTTGGCGAGTTTGACGCCGCCGGGCGGAAAGCCGGGTATGCTGGTTCAAGACAGCCCATCCTCCGACGATTTTTCGCCCGACACCCGGTCGGCAGAGGCAGAGGCTGCCGCTGAGATCAAGAAATGGCTCGATTTCAACACGTTTCGTCACGACTTGCCGAAGGCGACGCATGTCTTCCCCGCGTGGCATCTGGCCGCGTTGGCGGCGGCGTTGCTGTTCCTGGCCGACGTTTTTGTTCGCCGGGTGCGAGTGGATGTTTCGTGGATTAGCCCGCTGGTCATGGCGGCGGTGCAAAAGTTTCGTCGCCGGCCGGCGCAATCGGTCTCGACGCCCGCCATGCTCCGCTTGCGCAATACCAAGCAAGTCGTGGCCGATTCGCTCGATCAACGTCGGATCGCGGCCCGATTCGAAGCGCCGAGCGTGCCGGATTTAAGTCCATCGCCCGAGGCCGATCGGCCACTTGAACCGGCTGCTGGATCGCAAGCCGGCAAGCCGGCAGCGCCGCGAATCGATGGCGAGCGGCCGGATGCAAACACGTATACCGGCCGGCTGTTGGCGGCAAAAAAGAAGGCCCTGGCTCAAATTCGCGATCGAGGACCGAAAGACTCCGATGGCCCGCCCGATTCCGCGCCCTCGAATTGACGGCTGCTGACGCCCCGCGACGCCAGCAGTCCGCCTAAATCGTGCGGTGTGCCGTGCTCACTGCTCTGAGCGGGCTTGTGGAGTGGTGAGCTACATTGACCAAACTGTGCGCACGCAAAGCCGCAGGCATGGGATCCGGTAGTGGCGGATTGAGATCGATCGTCCAATTTCCGAGAGGCCGTTGGTTGCATCCAGTTCACACGCGTTCTATTGGATGGACCAACATGGCTTTGCCCCAGCCCCGTTCACAGGGCTTCTCGCTGTTTCATCGTTAGCGTGCATGCCCTCCACCGGCTAAAGCCTCTACACCGAGAAGCCCCGTAAAACGGGGCTCATGAGGTGATCCTGACCCTGTTAACCCGCCGTAAACCGGCGGGCCTAGGACCGCTTCGCGGGAAGCCTCGTGAACGAGGCTGAATCGAGTGCAGCACACTCGTATGTCGTTGTCTCACTACGTTGCCCAAACATCTGAAGCGGCGAGCCACTTCGCCGAAACATGCCCACGCAAAGCCGTGGGCATGGCACCTCCCTTACGCCGTTTCAGCTTCGCTGCCTTCCAGGCCGTATTCCTTTAGCTTTTTGTGCAGCGTGTTGCGGTTGATGCCGAGGCGGCTGGCAGCTTTGGTTTGCACGTTGTCGCACGCCGCCAACACTTGGGCGATCAGTTCTCGCTCGACGCGGTTGACGATCTTCGTGTGCAACGCGTCCTCCTGCGGGCCGGCGGTGGCGAGGCCCTGTTGCACCAGTTCGTAGGTCAGCGTTTCCATATCCGCCGCCCGCAGGCGGCCGCTGCGCGGGCGCTTTTCTCCCAGCACGGCCGGCGGCAAGAGATCGCACACCAGCTCATCCCCGGTCGCCATCACGACGGACCGCTCGACGTAGTTCTGCAATTCGCGCACATTGCCGGGCCAATGATATTCTTGCAAGGCCTGCAGCGCCTTGCGATCGATATGCACGACGTAGCGATCGTTTTCCTCGTTGTAGACGTTAAGAAAATGGCTGACCAGCTCGGGAATGTCTTCCGGCCGCATCCGCAGCGGCGGCAGATGGATCGGCACGACATTGAGCCGGTAGTAAAGGTCCTCGCGGAAATTCTCCTTCTCGATTTCCTCAAGCAAATCGCGATTGCTGGCGGCGATGAGCCGGGTGTCGACGCGGATCGTTTGCGTATCGCCGACGCGCTCGAACTCGCGCTCTTGCAACACGCGCAGCAGCTTCACTTGCAGCTTGGGCGTGGTGGAGTTGATTTCGTCGAGAAAGATCGTGCCGGTGTGGGCGGCTTCGAACCGTCCGGTGCGATTGGCCACCGCCCCCGTGAACGAGCCGCGCACATGGCCGAACAGCTCGCTCTCGAGCAAACTTTCGCTCAGCGCTCCGCAATTGACGCGAACGAATGGCCCGCCCGATCGATTGCTCAGCTGGTGGATGGCCTTGGCGATGAGTTCCTTGCCCGTGCCCGTCTCGCCGAGCAACAGCACGCTGGCATTCGACCGGGCCACTTGATGCGTAATCCGATATACCTCTTGCATCGCCGGACCGGAACCGATGATCCCTTTGATCGGCGGGCTAGGCGAGAGCGGATCGAATGGTCGCAGCGGCGAGGACATGAATCGATGAGTGGGGTTGCTTAGAGTAGCAGGAACACTCCGTGTGCCGTCTGCCGTATTTTGCGGTTTGATATTTGTTGCGACCATACTAGCCCGAAGCGTTAGCGAGGATGCGTCGGTTCGTTTCGCATCCCTCGCTAACGTTTCGGGTTAGTGTGTCTTTTGGTTCACTGACGGCCCATGGAATGTGCCTGCTACGTTACGAGTGTTTGCCTTGTTTCGTGGGCGCTTCGATCGTGTCCAAAATTTCGCCGAGCAATTGTTGCGTCGCTTTGTCGAGCTGTGCGCTTGCGTTGTAGCGATTGTATTGCCGGACCACTTCCGACGGCGCCAATCGCAGGCCGAAGTGTTTTACGCTTTCGGCAAATGCCGCTGCTGCCGCTTGCCGCACTTCGAGCGGTTGAACGGCAAGGCTTGCCAGATCCACGAGCGCCGCTTGCGACGAATGCGTTCCGAGCCTACCCATCGCCACTGCCGCATGCGGGGCCAAGAGCGGATGGTACAGTCCATGCTCGATGACGCCTTCATACCGCCGCACGTCGAACACTTCCGGCGGCGAAGTGGCCATCTCCGCAAGCCAATCGAGTGCGATCGCCGCTTCCTGGAGCCGTAGCGGCGGCGGAATGAGATGCTCGCCCGATAGTTGCACTCCCTTGGCAACCGCGGCTGCCATCTCCGCCGGCTTTTCCGGCCGATAGACGACAAACACTTTCGGCTCGGTCGCGAATTTCTTGGATTGGATCGTGTAGTCGGCCAATTCGCCCATCACGCACACCGGCAAATCCGCCGTGCGAAAGTCGCCGCGAAGTTGCTGAATGAGATCGAACGCATCCGGCCGCGCGATCCGCCCGCTGATGAACACGATTTCGGTGTCGGCCGATTGCGTGGCGGCAGCGAAAACGCCGAAACCATTGTTGGCCGTCTGCGGATCGTAGCCAGACGCGGCTGCAAGCCCGGCAAGCTGCTGTGCGACGCCGGTTGTGGGAAAGCCGATCACTGCCCGTCGATGGCCGGCCGAGGTCGCCACATCGGCCGCGGCATCGGTGACGTAACTCGAGCCGGCGAAAGGCGCCGTCGGCTTGAAGCTCATCACCGCCGCAGCCGCGGCAAAACGGAGCCGCCGCTCGTTGCTTCGCAGCGCATCGACCAATGGGCACGGCGTCGGGCCGTCGCGAGTCAAAATGCCCGCGCTGCCGATGCCTTGCAACACGCGCGCAGCCCCCCGCGCAGCCGCGGTGTGGCCGATCGCCAAGGCCTGAGCGAGCGCATCGCTAATCGCAGCGGTGCCGAATTTCGCCGCCCGGGCATATTCCGAGCCAGGGCCGGTCGGCAGCGGGGCATCCAGCCCGACGCGATATACCGCCGAATCCAATAGGCTGACGAGATACAGCCGCCGCGCCTCGAGCGCATCGGGCTCAAGCCGCATCAGCTCGCGCGACAACCGCGCCGCGACGAACGATGCCGCACGGGTCGGCGGATAACTGGCGACCGTGAATTGGTGCGTCGCCGGATCGAAACTCCAGATCGCGACATTGCTCCCATCGTCCGGCGGAAGCACCTTTTCGCCTTCAAGAACCGAGCGGGCTTCGCGCGCCAATAGCGCAATGGCATCGGATTCGTTCCCAGTGGTGCCCAGCAGTTGTTCGAGGGCTTGAGCGGCGGCGCGGCGCACATCCGGCGGACTATCAGGCGCGAATTGCGGGGCCAAAAGATACAGGGCCGACTGCTTGTCGCCGATCGCGGCCAGCAACGCGATCGCCTCGGCGACCCGCCGCGGATCTTTGTCGGCGAGGGCTGCCACTAGCGGGGGAATCGCATCGGTGCCCAAGCCGATGATCGCACCTTCTGCCAATGCATGGATCGAGGCCTGGGCTGGGTCGCCGATTGCCGCGAGCAGCGGGGGCACGGAATAGCCGCCGCCGTCGTGCAACGTCGCCAAAGCTTCGCTTTGCGCGTCGGCCGATTTCGCGCCGAGTTGCTTCACTGCCGACGCCAATCGGGCCGGATCGCGCCGCGCGGCGGCGGCGGCCCCCAACACTTGCCGGGCCAGGATCAAACCTTCGGGCTGCAAACTCGGGTTCGTGGCCAATTGCAAAAACGTGGCGCTGCCAAAGCGATGGATCAATTCGGCCGCGGCGGCGGGGTTGGGCTTGGCGGCGACGATTTGTTGCAGCAATGGCTTTGCCCTGTCTGGGCGGCCGAGTTGCAAAATCGACACGGCGGCTTGCATCAATTCGACCGGCGTCGTGGGCTTGGCGTCGAGAATCGTTTGCACGGCCGTATCGGTCGGCCCAGGCAGGGCGACGGACGGCGGTGGGGCCGGTTGAGGCGAGGCAGCTTTTACAGGGGCCTTTGCCGGAGCCGCCTTCGGGGCAGCCTGATCCTGAGCGTTGCCCGGTCGGACAAAGGCAAAAATGAGAGCGATCGCCGCGGCGGCGGACAGCAGCACGGATTTTTCGAAGCGCGAGTAGGTCATGTTGCGTTCGTCGGTGGAAGGATTACGTCGTGTATCAGTGAGTCAGGGTGTTGTGAGTGAGCGAGGGGGAATTGTGCGTTCGGCTACCGTTGTGTAACGGCGTCGGAATATTTCGTTTTCGTCTGTGTTGTGTCGGCGCTTTGGCATCCGCGGCGCCGCTTCGCGTATTTTTGCTCAGCCTCGTGAACGAGGCTAGCTCACCTTCTCCCGTGTTTGAAATGGAAAACGTTTCGTTCGATGTACCCAGCGCTGCATCCTTTAACTCAATGGTCTCTTGCCATCATCCGTCCGCGTTTTCCGTCAGTTTTTCTTTCCACATCTGCACTTGCTTCGCCACCTCCGCGGGCGCGGTCGAGCCGTAGCTTTGGAAGCGGGCGATCGCGCGGTCGACGCCGAGCACGTCGCGCAGGCTGCCGTCGAGCGAGGGATCGATTTCCCGGAATTCGGTGGCGGGCAATTCCGCCAGGGTCGTTCCTCGGTCGAGGGCTTTTCGCACAAGTCGGCCGACCCATTCGTGGGCCGTCCGCTGCGGGGTGCCGCGGCGGATCAGTTCTTCCATCAGTGTCGTGGCGTCGAGGTGTCCGCGATCGAGGCGTTCCCGAATCGCCGCCCGGTTCAGTTCCGCACCGGTCACCAGCGGGGCGGCTAACTCCAAACAGGCCGACACGGTGTCGAACGCGTCGAAAAGCCGCGGCTTGTCTTCCTGCATGTCGCGGTTGTAAGCCAGCGGCAAACCCTTGACCAGCATCAGCAGGGCTTGCAAATCGCCGACCACGCGCGCCGTCTTGCCGCGGATCAACTCCAGCACATCCGGGTTGACCTTTTGCGGCATGATCGACGAACCGGTGCAAAACGCCTGCGGCAATTTCAAGAAATTGAATTCGCTCGTGCACCACAAGATCCACTCTTCGGCCCAGCCGCTGAGGTGCAATGCGATCAGCGAAAGTGCGAAGACAAACTCGATCACAAAATCCCGATCGCTCGTCGCATCGAGACTGTTTGCGGCGATCGCATCGAATCCGAGTTGCCGAGCGACGAATTCGCGATCGATCGGCAGCGATGTGCCGGCCAGCGCCGCCGAGCCGAGCGGCAAAACATTCGTCCGAGCGAAGCAATCCGCCAGGCGTCCGCGATCTCGCCCGAATCGCTCGCAATAGGCTAACCAATAGTGCGGCGCGAGCACGGGTTGGGCGCGCTGCATGTGGGTGTAGCCGGGGAGGATGCAATCATGGTCGCGATCCGCGCGGCCGACGAACGCCTGCTGCAAGGCCACGATGCGGCGATCGATCTCGCCAATGGCGTCGCGCTGCCAAAGCCGTAGATCGGTGGCCACCTGATCGTTTCGGCTGCGCGCCGTATGGATTTTTCGACCCGTGTCGCCGAGCCGGGCAATCAAAGCCCGTTCAATGTGCAGGTGAATGTCTTCATGCTCAGTTGAGAACTCGAAGAGGCCCTGCTCAATTTCTTGGCTGATCCGTTGCATTGCCTGCTCAATCTGACGGCACTCGTCTGCGGTCAAGAGCCCGACGCGTGCAAGCATTTGGGCGTGGGCCACCGAGCCCCGGATGTCGTGGGCATAGAGGCGACGATCGAAGCTGATGCTTTCGGTGAACTGCTCGACGCGGCGATCCGTCGCTTCGTTGAATACGCCACCCCAGGCTTTTGCCGCCACAATCGCGCTCGATAAGGGTGTTGAATTTGATCGGAACTTATTTGGCTGACAGCCTTTACTTTAAACGGGCTTCGCCGCTCCGTCAATCTTCGGCGGCGGTCTATTGAACGCGCGAACGCGGGAGAACAGAACGCCACGGCGAGCGTTTGCCCACGCACGTTGTCCGTTTCGTTCCGGTGGGCGGTGAGCGCCGCGGCTTGCGCGGTGTCGCAGGACGGCACAAGTGTTTATTTATGTGGCATTTGCAGCCGAATCCGAAGGCGTTCGTCAACGATCGCGTCGCCGGCCGAACTGTCCTGCCTCCCGACAATGAAACGGCGGATTGAATCTCGAAATTCATGGATTGCCTCCTCGGGGGTGTGCTAGACCCTTGAAGCCGCGCCGTCGGCCATGGTACCCTCGGGAGATTTTAGACAGCACGCGCGATAAATTGGCATTTTCGATCGGGCCATCATCCAGCCGGCCGATGCAAGCAGCATTGCCACGCGCTCTCCACCCGACCGAACGAAGGAACCCAACGTGCCGCGGCGTACCGACCTCCACAAAATTCTCCTCATCGGCTCCGGACCGATCGTTATCGGCCAGGCGTGCGAGTTCGATTATTCGGGCACGCAAGCGTGCAAGGCCCTGCGCGAAGAGGGCTTCGAAGTAGTGCTGGTCAACTCGAATCCCGCCACGATCATGACCGACCCCGGCATGGCCGACCGGACATATATCGAACCGCTCACTTGGGAGGCGGTGGCGCGGGTGATCGAAGCCGAGCGGCCCGACGCTCTACTGCCTACTCTCGGCGGCCAGACCGGATTGAATCTGGCGATGGAACTGGCCCGCAACGGCGTGCTCGAGAAATATGGCGTCGAGATGATCGGGGCCCGGGCCGATGTGATTGCCAAAGCGGAAGAACGCGAGCTGTTCAAACAGGCGATGGAAAAGATCAGCCTTGAGACGTGCAAGGGGCGGACGGTGCACAGCCTGGCGGCCGCGCGGCAAGTGCTCAAGGAGATCGGGCTGCCGTGCGTTATCCGGCCCGGCTTCACGATGGGCGGCAGCGGGTCGAATGTCGCCTACAATCGCGAAGAATTTGACACTGTGGTGTCGCGCGGCCTCGACGCTTCGCCGATCAGCGAAGTGCTCATCGAGCAATCGATCGCCGGTTGGAAAGAATATGAAATGGAGGTGATGCGCGACGCCGACGACAATTGCGTCATCATCTGCTCGATCGAGAATTTCGACCCGATGGGCGTTCACACGGGCGACTCGATCACGGTCGCGCCGGCCCAAACGCTCAGCGACAAGGAATACCAGCGGATGCGCGACGCTTCACTGGCCGTGATCCGCGAGATTGGCGTCGAGACGGGCGGGTCGAATATTCAATTCGCGATCAACCCGAAAACCGGGCGGATGATCGTGATCGAAATGAATCCCCGCGTCAGCCGTTCGAGTGCGCTGGCGTCGAAGGCGACGGGTTTCCCGATTGCCAAAATTGCCGCGAAATTGGCCGTCGGTTATCGGCTGCACGAACTGCCCAACGACATCACCCGCGAAACGATGGCTTGCTTCGAGCCGACGATCGATTATGTGGTGACGAAGATCCCCCGCTTCGCGTTCGAAAAGTTTCCCGAGGCCGATTCGCGGCTTACCACGCAAATGAAAAGCGTCGGCGAGACGATGGCCATCGGGCGGACCTTCAAGGAATCGTTTCAAAAAGCGCTGCGCGGGTTGGAAGTCGGCAGCTTCGGATTGGGCTGCGACGGCAAAGATCTTTGGTACACCCCGCAGCAACCGACGATCGACGAAATCCGCGCGAAGTTGGCCATACCGAATGCCGAGCGCCCGTGGTTCATTCGCTACGCAATGAAAGCCGGCATGACGGTCGAGGAGATTCACGGCCTGACGCAAATCGATCCCTGGTTTCTCGATGAAATCGCCCAAATCGTGGCCGTCGAAGACGAACTGCGGGCTTGCGACGAGCCGGCCCATGCGAGCGAGGAACTGTTGCGGCGAGCCAAGCGGTTCGGCTTTTCCGATCGGCAACTGTCGACGATCTGGAACTGCTCGGAAATGGACGTGCGCGCGCTCCGCAAGAGCCTCGGCATCGTGGCCACGTTCAAATCCGTCGACACGTGCGCCGCCGAATTCGAGGCCTACACGCCGTACTACTATTCCACCTACGAAGACGAAGACGAGACGCCCCCCAAGCCCCGCGGCGGCCGGCGAATCATGATTCTCGGCGGCGGCCCGAATCGCATCGGGCAAGGCATCGAGTTCGACTATTGCTGTTGCCACGCCAGCTTCGCGCTGCGTGAACTGGGCATCGAATCGATCATGGTCAACAGCAATCCCGAAACCGTCAGCACCGACTACGACACCAGCGACCTGCTCTTCTTCGAGCCGCTGACCACCGAAGACGTGTTGAATATCTGCGACCGCGTGCAGCCCGACGGCGTCATCGTGCAGCTCGGCGGACAAACGCCGCTCAATCTCTCGCGAGCGCTGGCCACGGCCGGAGTGCCGATCATCGGCACCAGCGTCGACACGATCGAAGACGCCGAAGACCGCGAAAAATTCCAACGCCTGTTGCAGCGGCTCGGGCTGCGGCAACCGGCCAACGGCATCGCTCGCACGATGACCGAAGCGAGGGCCCAAGCCACGAAAATCGGCTATCCGAACTTGGTGCGGCCCAGTTTCGTGCTCGGCGGCCGGGCAATGGAGATTTGCTACGACCAATCGCAACTCGAGCGGTTCGTCGCCGAGGCGTTTGTCGTCGCTCAAGGCCAGCCGGTGCTCATCGATCGGTTTCTCGAAGAGGCGATCGAAGTCGACGTCGATGCGATTTGCGACGGCCAGCAGGTGCTCGTGGCCGGCATCATGGAACACATCGAAGAAGCGGGAGTTCACTCGGGCGATTCGGCCTGCGCGATCCCGCCCTACAGCCTTGCCGGGCCGATCTTGGCCGAAATTCGCGAAGCCACAGTGGCGATGGCGCGCCACCTCCGCGTCGTCGGCTTGATGAACGTGCAATATGCCATCAAGAAAGAAGACGGCAAGCAGGTGCTGTATGTGCTCGAGGTGAACCCACGTGCGAGCCGCACCGTGCCGTTCGTGGCCAAAGCGACGGGCATGCCCGTGGCTCGCGTGGCGACGAAGGTCATGGCGGGCGTGTCGCTGGCCGAGCAGGGGTATCATTCCGATCCGATTCCGGCGTTCGTGTCGGTGAAGGAAAGCGTGTTTCCGTTCTCGAAATTCGCCGGCGTCGACATCGTGCTCGGGCCGGAGATGCGCTCGACGGGCGAAGTGATGGGCGTGAGCGAGCGGTTTTCGATCGCGTTTGCCAAGAGCCAATTGGCGGCTGGCATTCTGTTGCCCAAAGAGGGGCGAATTTTCATCAGCGTCGCGTCGCCCTCGGCCAAGGAACACATGATCGGGCTGGCGAAGCGTTTGGCGGCGATGGGCTTCCAATTGCTGGCCACCGAAGGCACTGCGCGCGTGATCGAAGCGACCGGGATTCCGGTCGAGCACGTCAAGAAATTGCAGGAGGGGCATCCGAACCTGATCGACCATCTGATCGACGGCCGCGTGCAATTGATCATGAACACGCCGCGCGGCAAAGGAGCGCGGACCGACGAAGGCCGGATTCGGGCGGCGTCGGTGACGCATGGCGTGCCCTGCATCACCACCCTTCCGGCGGCCGACGCATGCGTCAAGGCGATGGAAGCCCTGCGCGAAGAGGAAATGACGGTGCAAGCGCTTCAAGACCGCTTTCCCCACACCGAGCCCTCGCTGGGCATCGCGACCGCCATTCGGCGATGAATCGGTGATGCATGCTACTGGCGTGCGTGGTCAGCGTGCACTGGCAATCGCATTCTGCCAGTGATGAACTGCCGCTGGGCAACGCGCTCGCGAGCCACCCCACTGGCAGACTGCGCTTGCCCGTGGCACACGAAACACTAGCCGGTGCCACACGAACCGCCGCGCTTTTCTCTGATCCGCGGCCCCCGATCTCTGGGTTGCCGATTGCAGGGGAAAATTGATCTTGGGATTGGCGGGGGTGATGCGTATGATTGTCGGGGGTGTTGCCGAGCAGGGAGTCCGATCGGCCCCCGATCTTGGTCTTGGACCAAACGATCATGCGCGGCCTATGCGGATTGCTGGCTTTGGGGTTGGTTGCGGCGACCGTTGCCGTGCCATCGCCCAGCCTCCAGGCCGCCGAGCCGACCAAGCTTCAGGCCACCGAGCCAGTCCTGCGGGTCGGTTCCGCGGCCACCGCCGGCACCGCCGCCACGAACGCCGGCTCCGCGGCAGTCTCCGCTTCACAATCTGCCGAAGCGACGGCGGCCGGTAGTTCGGTCGCCGACATGGCTGCGGCCTTGGTCCGCAAATCTGCCGGGGCTGCAGAGGTCCATTCCGCATCGCCTATTCCGGCGGCGGCGCCGCAATTGATTCGGCAGTTGGACGATTCTTCGTTCGATGTCCGGCAGGCGGCTGCCCAGGAATTGGAGCGGCTCGGCCGCGAGGCGGAATACGCGCCAGGGCTTGCCGATCAGTTTCAACGCCTATTGTGCGACGAACGGACGTCGTTCGAAGTGCGCACGCAATTGGCCGAATTGATGCGTCATTTGCCCGCCGCTGCCGCCGCGCCGCCGACTTTGCCGTCTAGCGAGATCGATCACTTGTTGGAACTGCTCGACGACGACTCGTTCGCCGTGCGCTCAGGCGCGGGGGAACGGCTGAAATGGCTCGCCCGCAATCCGGCGATGATTTGTTCGCTGGTGGAAAGCGTCAAGACACGATTGTCGGATCCGAACCTTTCGCCGTCGAGCCGCCAACAGTTGGACCCCTTGTGGACGAAAATCCATGGCGCGTGGCTGTTGAGCGATTCGGCCGGTTGGAATTTTGCCCCCGTGCCGGAGAAGCAAATTGCCGGTTGGATCGAGATGGTGGAAAACCCGACCAGAGCGGAGCAAGACGGCCATTCGCTCGACGAGGAAACGGCGATGCGCGAGCTGTTGGATCTTTTGGTGAGGCCTGACACGGCCCCGGCCGTGGTGCGGGCCCTCGAGGCCCGGTTGGCCGATCCACGGTTGGATTCTTCCGCGGCGAGCCGGTTGCGCGAACTCGATGATTGGAGCCGGCCGGCGATGGTGGCCGAGTATTGGGACAACCACACGAACCAGGCGATCCAACATCTGCTCGTCGGAGTGCCGAGCATGCCGCCGGGGGCGCAGTTTCCGAGCCACTTCGATCATTGCGACGATCATGTGGCCCATTGCGTGAGCGGCAATTCGCTTTCGCCGGGCGATTATCCGGTGGGGATCGCGTTTCTGCATCCGCGTCAGCCGGGCGCGTTTTTTCAACTCGTGAATCTGCCGACCACCCAGCGCCGGCTGGCTTATGAGTTCTTGGTGGAGAATGAGACCGATACCGTGCGCCTTGTCCAAGTCAGCACGCGAACGCTGAATCACATGCTCGAAAAGCATCAGCCGCTGGACGACGACGATCTGGCGCTCTTGGATCTGTTGGATGCCGGTGCGGTTTCACGCTTTGCGGGGCCCTATTTTCAAGCGGTCGGCGACGGTCCGCGCGACGATTATTTAGGTTCGTTCGGTTCGCCGAGCCGGCATGGTCTGCTGTGTCTTTGGCTGGCCGTACATGGCACCCACGAAGCGATCGGCGGGCTGACGGAAGCGATCGACGGCCATCGCATCATGGAGCCCGACGAATCGCGACCGTTTCGATTGGCCTGGGTGGCCGCGTTCGCAATTGCCGAGCGCGACCCTTGGCATGGCGAAGACGCATGGCTTGCGCAACGCGTGCAACGCACCGAGCGATTGGACACGGGCAACGCGGGCGACGTGGGCGCGATGGCTGCCGCGGCGCTGCTCACGCGGCACGGCCAAAGGCTGCAGGATTTCGGACTGCAAGAAGTCGAGTCGGAGCCGCTCAGCCGGCTTCATCTGCAAAACTATCGCTTTTCGTCGGCCAACGATCGGGGAGCGGTGCTCCGCTGGTGGTCGCACCAATCGACTTTGCCGGAATGAAGGCTTGAGGCTGAAGGCGACAGGCTTGAGATACGAGAGCATGCCGGACGCGTCACGTCCTCAAGCCTGTAGGCTTCAGCCTTATTGAGCACACTGCACGCAGTGCGGCGTGTAGGGAATCGCTTCGAGGCGTTCCGTTGGGATCGGCTGGCCGCACTCCTCGCAGGTGCCATAGGTGCCTTCTTCGATTCGCTGCAGGGCGTCTTCGACCATTTCGAGAATCCCTTCCTCGTTTGCGGCGATGGCGATTTCCTTATCGAGGCCTTCCTCGTCGGCGTCGGCCAAATGCGTGTGATAGCCGGAGATTTCGCCCCCTTTTTGAACATCTTCGAGCGCCGCCTGTTCGACGTGGCGCAGCGTGCCCGTCAGGCGGTCACGTAGCGCGAGCAATTGTTTCTTGCGCTGTTCCAGTTCGGCCGCTTTCATCGTGGCTTCTCCAAGGAAGTTGATTGGTGGAAACCGATTCTTCAGCACGAATCGTGCCGATCGGTTGCGAATCCGAATTTACAGCACCACGGCAGTGGCATTCGGTTTCATGCCCCCCACTTGATATACTGTGTAGGCGCCAAAAAAATTCGTTTGCCGCTCACCGATGCAGGACGACTTGGCGTGCGGCAAGGGATGGTATGCCGTCTGCACTGTTCGCAACCAGCCTGTCGGTTCTTCAAGCCATCAGCAAGGCCATGAAAGGGAATGGGTATGCGTCGACTGTTCGCGTTCTTGGTGTTCGTCGTAGCTGTGCTGCTTGTGATTGGCTTTTTCCGCGGCTGGTTCGGTATCATTATCAATCAGGGCCAGATCAAGCACGACACGCACGAACTCCGCAAAGAGGCGGAGCATGGCGTCGAGAAAGCAAAAGAAGACCTTCACCAAGGGGCGCAAAAAGTCGAGCAGAAGACCAGCAACACTCCGACAACTCCCTGAGGTGTGGCGCTGGCAAGCGAAGTCTGCCAGTGAAGAACTACCGCAGGGCGCTACACTGGCAGACTTCTCTTGCCAGTGGCATTGGCCGCCAGTGGCATGGCGCCGCGAACGACTGGCGTTCTACCGCCGGGTTGTGGCCATCTGTGTCGTCAGCAGATCGAGTTGGCTTTTGAGATCGGCCAACAGAATTTGAGGGCTCGCTCCCCCGGCCATGTGGGCGTAAAAGGATTGGGCCGGAGTTCCGTTGCCAGTGCTGAGCATTGCAGCGGCATGCTTCAATTCGGCAAGTCGTTCGTCGACGGTGGCAAATTGATTCGCGGTCTGGCGGTTTTCGTCCCACATCCGGGTGAGTTGGAACACCACACCGAGCAGTAGACCCAGTTGTCCGGCAAGGCAGGCCGGCATTCCGAGTGTCCAAAGTTCGTTCCGTCCGGCAATCAGCGACCAGGCCAATAGGACCGCGCCGCAGACGAACGCCATCGTGCCCCCACACAATAGTGCCCATACGGCAATCGAGGCCCGCTTTCGCCGCGGTGCGGAAGGCGGTGCAGCGTCGACCGCTCCATGAGCGGCGCCGCCAGGTGCGGTGGCTCCGGCCGTTTGCCAAGAAAATGGCCCTGCTACAGAAACCGGCCCACTCGATTCCGGCACCGGCGAGCCGGCGATTCCAGCAGCCACCAAGCGTTGCAGCCGTTGCAATTCGAAGTCGAGCGCCCAATCGTCGAAATCGCTGTCGGGCTCAAACGAGCGGCCCGGTTCATTGGAATCAAGATCCGATTCACTGCCGACTTCCAATCCCGCGGTGTGAACGGTCACGGCGACGGGCTCGGGCTGCCGCACTGGGCCGCCACATTGCGGGCATCGGGCTCGGCGGCCCCCCGCAGCCAGTGCTGGCACATCTCGTCGGCAGCTTTTACACCACATGCGACTGCCCCATACCATAGCCCTCGCGGCGCGCAAACTGTCGCCGGTCTTCTAAGGTATCGGCCACCGCCAACGGCATTCTGTAGCGAATCCGCAGGATTTGCGGCCGAATTATGTCGCTTCTGCTTAGGATTCGACCCCTCTCCCTTTGCGGGAGCGGGCAGAGTGAGGAGTCTGAAAACCGAAGTTATTTTTCGCTCGAGGCTTATTTCACTGCCGCGTATGTCATCGCCGCCCGGACGGCTTCGAGCACTTGGGCTTGGGCAATCGGCATTGGCTGGAAGAGCGTTGCCCCGGCGGCCGCTTTGTGTCCGCCTCCTTGGAATTTTTCTGCCAGCGTGCTGCAATCGATCGCGGGGTTTCGGCTGCGGAAGCTGACTTTTACCCCGCCGCTCGCCAGTTCGACCAGCATCAACGCCACTTCCACGCCGCCAACCTGGAGCGTCATATTGACGATGTCTTCGGTATCGCTGGCGACCGCGCCGGTGGTGCGAAAATCTTCCTGCAGAATCGCGGTGTGAATCGCTCGGCCGTTCATTTCCATTCGCGCTCGGGCCAGCGCCAGCCCGATCAAATGCAGGCGTGCCAAAGTGTCTTGCTCGTAGAGCGAGCGATACACTTCGCCCGGCTTGGCGCCGGCGTCGAGCAATCGGCCTGCGGCGCGCATCGTGTCGCCGGTGGTCGAGTTGAAACGAAACCAACCGGTGTCGGTCGAGATCGCGGCGAACAACGGCATCGCGATTTCCGGCGTGATCGCGACGCCCAGTTGATCGGCCGCTTGCAGCACGAGCCGGCCGGTCGCCTCCGCTTCCGTGTCTTTGAACATCTCGGCGCCGAGATCGTCGCTGCTGACATGATGATCGAGCACGATCTTCTTCGCGCGGGTGCTGCGGACCACTTCGGCCATCGGCCCGAGCTGAGTCCACGCGCTTGTGTCGAGCACGATCAGCACATCCCGGTCGGCAAGTTCGGCCGGCTGCACGTCGACGCCGATTGCTTCCAGGCGCCCCGTCGGATCGATGAAGAGCAGGTTCGGCGGCGTCGATTGCCCGTTGACGATGCGCACATCCTTTCCGATCGCCCCGAGCACGCCGGCCATTCCCAATTCGCTGCCCAGCGCATCGCAATCGGGGCGGATGTGACTGGTCAAAACGAACCGCTGGTGGCGGCGCACAATCTCAACAAAGCGAGGCCAGTCGATAGGCATGGGGGGCAAATCAATAGGTGGGAAGGGATTGGCAGGTTGGGAACGCAACTCAGCGGCCCGCACCGGCGGCTAGCGCCTTGCCGCTAACGACGACCGCTCGGGTGTTAGCGGCAAGGCGCTAGCCGCCGGTGCTTCCAACGCATCTTCAATCGCGCTCCGCGCGGCGTTTGGCTTCGGCCACGTCGGTCCCGACTTGGGCCAACAGCGCGGCCACGTTGTCGAACCGCTGAATGTCTCGCAGTCGGGATAGAAAGTCAACCTCCAGGGGCTCGCCGTAGAGCGAACCTTGAAAGCCGATCAAATGCACTTCGACCTTCATCGCCTGCTCGCCAAACGTCGGATTCGGGCCGACATTGATCGCAGCCGGCCACAGCGCCCCGCCCGCCGCAGCTCGACCGGCATATACCCCGGGCCCGGGCAAAAGCGTGTCGATGGCGTCGACGTTGGCCGTGGGAAACCCCAATTTCGCCCCGCGCCCGGCCCCATGCCGCACCATGCCGCGAACACGATACGGTTGCGTAAGCAATTGCCGAGCGTCGTCGACCGAGCCTGCAGCGACAAGGCGGCGAACGCGCGAACTGGAAACCGGCTCGCCGCCGATCATCACCGGTTCGACAACGTCCAGGCCGATCTTCGCTGCCCGGCATAATCGCCGCAGCACGTCGATGGTGCCGGCCCGGCCGTGGCCGAAATAAAAGTTCGTTCCTTCGACCACGTCCTTCGCGGCCAGCCGTTCGACGACGATCCGGCGAAAAAAATCTTCGGCCGAAAGCTCGAGCAAGGCCGTGTCGGTCGGATACGCGATCACGGCGTCGACGCCCAACTCGCCGAGCAACTCTGCTTTGCGATCGGTCCAGGTCAACGGAGGCGGGGCCGAGTCAGGCCGCAGGATCCACACCGGATGCGGATCGAATGTAAACACGACTGCCGGCCCACCGGCGCCGCGAGCAGCGCCGACCAGTCGCTCGGCGAGCATGGCATGGCCCAGGTGCACGCCGTCGAAATTGCCGATCGCCACGGCTCCGCCGCGAAACGTGTCGGCCAACTCGGCCAGATTGCGGATCAGTTTCACGCCGTGCGGCGCCATGCCGTGTGCTTTGCCTCGGAAAGATGCGCTGGAATGTTCGCGTATTATGAGGATTCGCGCCCGTTCTATCAACGGTTCGCTGAGAACGCGGCTTGCAACCATTGCTTTGCCGGGGGAATCGATACGCCCTTTGGTCGCGCCTTCCTCGCTAACGCTTCGGGCTACAAGGGCCCACGCATAGCCCGAAGCATAAGCGGCCGAGTGGCCGAACCGAATACCTGAATCTTGGTAGCGCTGTTATGCTATTTTAATACACCGTCGTCCGGCGACGGTTTGCGACCGCCATACCACAATCGCACCTTGCGGATCGACCGATGGAATCCAAGCAGATCATCTTGTCGCGGGAAATCGCTCATCGGCTGGCGGCGATCGACATCGGCTCGAATAGCGTCCGGCTGATGGTGGCCGAACCGCTGCGGGGAGGGAACTACCGCATCCTCGACGAAGAACGCGAGCCGACCCGGCTTGGCCGCGAGCTCAGCTCGACCGGCAAGCTCCCTTCAGAAGCCGTCGAACAAACGCTCGAGGCCCTGCGCCGCTTCAAGCAGATCGCCGACGGATTTCAGGTCGACGAGCTGCGCACGATCGCCACCTGCGCGGTTCGTGAAGCCACCAACGGCCGAGAATTCTGCCTCCGCGCCAAGGCCGAACTCGGCATCGATATCGACGTCATCAGCGCCGAGCGTGAAGCCCGGCTGGCGTTTTTCAGCGTCGAGCGGGCATTCGATCTGGCCGGGAAAAATGTCGTCGTGGCCGATATCGGCGGCGGCAGCACCGAGCTGATCCTGGCCTCGGGCAACGCCATCGAGGCGATATTCACGACCCCGCTCGGCGCCGTGCGCCTCACGGAGATGTATGGCAACGGCGCTTCGCCGGTCGATGACCGATACGAAAAACTCGTGAAGGCCATCGACCAACAATTGCGTCGGCTGCTCCCCAAGCCGTATTTCGCTCCCCATCTGTTGATTGGTTCCGGGGGCACGTTCACAAGCCTTGCGGAAATGATCATGGCCACCAAGGGGCAAAATAATTTGCCGCTGCGTGGCTATTCGATCAGCCATGCCGAGCTAAGCCACCTGCTCGATCGACTGCAGAAAATGCCGGTGAAAGCTCGCCGCGGAGTGCCCGGCTTGAGCCCGGATCGGGCCGATATCATCGTGGCCGGGCTTACGGTGATCGACCGGCTAATGCGGCATTTCCATGTGAACCTGTTGCAGGTGCATAGCCGCGGCGTGCGCGACGGCCTGATTCTCACGATGATCGACAAGGGCCACACCTCCCAGAATGACGATCCTCACGACCGTCAGGCGGCGATCGAGCGATTTGCGACGGCCTGCGGCGGCGAACCGGAGCATGGCCGGCACGTGGCCCGCTTGGCGGGTCGGATTTATTCCCAGTTGGTGAAGCTGTATAACCTGGCCCCCGGGGAACAATCGCTGCTGGAAGCCGCGGCCCGATTGCAAGACGTGGGCTACCTGATCAACTACGATCAGCATCACAAGCATAGTTATCATCTGATTTTGCACAGCGGCCTGCCCGGCTTTATACCGCGCGAATTGCAGTTGATCGCAAACGTGGCTCGCTACCATCGCGGCGCCAAGCCGAAGAAGAAGCACGCGAATTTCGCACAGCTTCCTTCGGAAGACCAAGAAAAGGTCCGGCAAATGTCGGCCATTCTCCGTTTGGCCGGCGGCCTCGACCGCAGCCATTCGGGAGCAGTGCGCGATGTGCAGATTCGCCGCAGCGCCGATCGGCTCGAGCTGCTGGCCGTCGCGCCGGATAACCCGGAAGTCGACCTGTGGGGAGCCCGCCGCCGCTCGAAAATGTTCCAAAAGGTGTTTCACACTCCACTGGCCATCGAATGGGACGGGGACGAAGCCGCAGGCGCTGCGGAAAATGTGCCGGCGGCCAACGATCGAGCGGCGGCGAACGGCGATCCAACGTGCGCGCCGGCCAAATCCGCGGCCCCGCGAGATCCGGCGGCGTAACTCGTTCGCCATCCACAATCGCATCGCGGCGCTTTCGCGGCGTTTCTTCCACGCCGCTCGACGCATAGAATGGCAAGAGCATGCGCCGCGGCACGTTTTTGTGCCGCTCGCCCCGTCGCCCCTTAGCCACGGTTTTTCACCATGCCAAATCGACGATCGCTCGGCGGCGTCATCCACACGTATCAAAAATACGATCCCAAAAAGTTTCCCAGCCCGACCGAGCCGCCGCCGGATCTGCTTTCCCCCGCGTTCGAACACATGCTGATGTTCGGCGACATGCGCGAGCTGACCGAGGAAGAACTCGCCCGGGCCGTGCAACTCGATCCAAGCCAAATCACCGGGCTCGGGCCGAGCCTCGAGTCCCTCATGGCGGCGCTTAAGGAGCGGAAGCGAAAAATTCTCGCCACCTACGAATCCGACACGGCGCAAGACACCGCCAAAAAATCGTATCGCGATTTGGGCGAGCGCATCTCGCCCCCGAAGCCGCTGCAAAACCAATTCGAGCGGGCCTTCGAAGAAGAGCAGATTCGCGACCTCGAACGCCTCTGGTATCAGGTCGGCAACGATCGTTCCCCGCTGGCGCGGCAAATCGTGCAATTGGTCGACCGGCTGGGCGACAAATATCAGGTCGACGAATTGGCCGGCAACTACGAATTTACCGGCCAAACGCCGCTCACCGTGCCCGAGGCGCTCGAAATCAAGGAAGAATTGGAGACCATCGATCGGCTCCTGAAGCAACTCGAAGAAGCTGCAAAGAACGCTCAGATCGGCCTGATCGACATGGAAGCGCTGGCCCGATTCGCCGAGCCGGGCGATATGGACCGACTCAACGAATTGCAACAACAAGTGGAAAACTACCTCCGCGAGTTGGCCGAACGGCAAGGATTGCAGCGCGGCCAGCGCGGCGGCTACCAACTTACGCCGAAAGCATTTCGCCTGTTCCAGGGCCGATTGCTGGAACAGATTTTCAGCAATCTGATGGCGTCGCGTTCCGGGCGGCATCATGGCCCCGTCGTCGGCGACGGAGCCGTTGAATTGCAGCAGACGAAGCCGTATGAATTCGGCGATTCGATCACGCAGATGGACATCCCCGCATCGCTGGTGAATGCGATGCTCCGCGACGGCACGCATCTGCCGGTGCGGATGAAGCCGGAAGACATCGAAATCCACCGCACGCGCAACACGCCCAAATGTGCCACCGCCGTATTGATGGACATGAGCGGCTCGATGCGCTACGGCGGCCAATACATCAACGTCAAGCGAATGGGCCTTGCCCTCGAAGGACTGATCCGCCGCGAATATCCGGGCGATTTTCTGCAATTCATCGAAATGTTTTCGTTCGCCAAGCCCGTGGCGACCGCCGATGTTCCGTCGCTGATGCCGAAGCCGGTGACGATTTTCGATTCGTACGTGAAGCTCTGGGCCGACATGAGCGACCCGCAGGTGAGCGAGATGCAAATCCCGCCCCACTTCACGAACATTCAGCACGCGCTGCAAATGGGCCGGCAATTCCTCTCCCGCCAAGACACCTCCAATCGGCAAATCATTTTGATAACCGACGGCCTGCCGACGGCCCATTTCGAAGGTTCGAAGCTCTATCTGCTCTATCCACCCGATCCGCGAACCGAGCGAGCCACGCTCCGCGAAGGCGCGCTTTGCAAACGCGAGGGGATCACGATCAATATCTTCCTGCTGCAAAGCTGGGCCCAATCGTCGGAAGACATTCAATTCGCCTACCGCTTGGCCGAATCGACAACCGGCCGCGTCTTTTTCACCGCCGGCAAAGACCTCGACCGCTACGTCGTGTGGGATTACGTAAACCGCCGCCGCTCAATCGTGGCGTGATGGGGCGCGCCGAGCGACTTCGACGATCCACTGCGTCACAAATAGTTCTGACCCGTTATCCGGCCTGGCCCGTTATCCGGCGCCAATCGCTTGAAGTCGGTCGCCATGCCTGTCATCATTTTGGCATCTGCGCCCCTCCAGTCACCGGTCGTTGGGAATTGACGGATGAAAGCGATTCGCCTGGGCTTCTGCGCCCCAGTCTTTATATGTTCCTGCGCTGCTGCGGCGCTCGCCGCGGATGTTGTTGGAATTGCACCGGCAAAGGATTTGCCCGGCGCCCAGCAACCACAGTTGGCGGTCAGTCCCGGCGGAACGATCTACATGGCGTTCGGTTCGGGAAACTCAATCTTCTGCACTTCGTCGGCCAGCGGCACACGCTTTGAGCCACCGAAAAAGATCGGCGAATCGGGCGTCATGGCACTCGGCATGCGCCGCGGCCCACGAATCGCGGCATCCGAGAAGTCTGTTGTCGTCACAGCGGTCGTCGGCGAGCAAGGGCACGGCCGCGATGGCGATTTATTGGCTTGGCATTCCAGTAGCGGTGGCGACCATTGGTCGGGGCCCGTGAAAATCAACACGGTGCCCGGTTCGGCGCGCGAGGGACTACATCATTTGACGGTCGCGCCCGACGGGACGTTTTACTGCGTTTGGCTCGACCTACGTGAGAAGACCGCCCAGGTGTATGGGGCGGCCTCCGGCGACGGCGGCGAAACGTGGCACGACGAGAAAATGATCTATCGCTCGCCGGAGGGCCCGGTTTGTCAATGTTGCCAGCCGCAAGCGACCTTTGATCGCGATGGCGGCCTGCATGTGATGTGGCGCAACAATCTGGCCGGCGCCCGCGACATGTATCTAGCCAACTCTGGAGACAACGGCCGCAGTTTCGATCGCGCCAAGAAGCTGGGGCGCGGGACGTGGCCGCTCAATGCTTGTCCTATGGATGGCGGCGGGATCGCGTGCGACACCGACGGCACGGTCCACACGATTTGGCGTCGCGATCACGATTTGTATTCCTGCACGCCGGGGAAAATGGAATTGCCGCTGGGTCGGGGCCAGCAAGGTTGGGCGGCGAGCGGTCCTGGCGGCGTCTACTTCATCTGGATCGAAAGGCGGCCGGGCGCCGTGATGCTGCTGCCTCCGCACGCTGACGCGCCGGTGAAACTTGCCGACGCCGCATCGGACCCGGTCATCGCGGGGCCGGTGAACGGCATGGGACCGATCGTCGCCGCGTGGCAGACGGATAGTTCAGACGGCGACCGAATTCAAGCAACCGTGCTCACGCGGCGCAAATAGCGCAACACAACAGAGCTGCGTCCCGTTTTGCCTCCCGCCGACCAACGTAGCAGGCACACGCCGTGTGCCGTCGGCGCGATGAGACGCAATCCACCTCGAAAAACGGTGGAAAGCCGGTTGGCCATTGCTGCCCGGTGTGAGTGGCAGACGGCATACGGAGTATGCCTGCTAACGACCTACGCGCGCAGCACAGCCGCGGTTGGTCTATAGAGACACCGCGGCCATGCGCGAACAGGTTGTCGCATCGACACGCACGCACGATTTGTGCAACGACGCCCCCTAGGAACCGGAGCGTTCTTGATTCGGTCGCACTGCGGATTCCGCCGCAGCTCGGATTGTGACTAAACCGC
>DATAWG010000056.1 GCA_036267355.1 Pirellulales bacterium
CGGCCTGGTGATTACGCCCGCCGCGGCGGATGCGGGGCTCGTCAATGGATATCAGATCACGAGCATTACCGGCGGCACGCTGTTCTTGAACAACGGCACGACGCAGGTCACCGACGGCGAAGTGATCACCGCGGCCCAAGGCGCCGCCGGCTTGAAGTTCACCGCCAACTCACTCGTCAACGGCAGTTTCACGGTCCAGGAATCAAGCACCATCGACACCACTGGACTGAGCGGCACAACGACCGCCGCCACTATCACCGTGACCTCTCCGCTACCCTCTTACCCCGATCTGCAAGTTAGCAACTTGCGGCTGTCGGCGACTCTCGCGCAACCGGGGCAAGTGATTACGATCTTTTGGAATGACATTAACGCCGGCGACGGCCCCACGCCGACCGGCGTTGGCTGGCAGGATGGGATTGCGGTCGATAATCTCACGACCGGGCAGACACTTGTTGACACAACGGTTGGCTATAATGCTTCGACGAGCGGCGCCATCGCCGCCGACGGCCAGTCGCCGCAGTTGTCGATCAGTTTCGCCCTGCCCGGCGGTTCTCAAGGCGCCGGATTGTTGGTTATCGCCGTGGATACCAATTTCAACGACACTCTTTTCGAATCCAATGCCAACGGCACGGCCGATAGCAACAATACTGCAACGATTCAGGTCATTTCGACGATCCCGGTGTCAGCGCCGTTCGGAGCGCCGACCGTCACGAATGCGTTCACCGATGCAAACACGCAAACGACCGCCGGCCTTGTAATTACCGCCAACGCGGCCGATGCGGCACTGGTCAATGGCTTTCAAATCACAAACATCGCTGGTGGATCGCTGTTTTTGAACGACGGTGCGACGCCGATCGTCGACGGTCAGGTCATCACGGTCGCCCAAGGCGCCGCGGGCTTGAAGTTCACTCCCACGGCCAACTCGTTCGCCAACGGCGGGTTCACCGTTCGAGAGTCGGCCACCGTCGACGCGTCCGGCATCAGCGGGGCAGCGGCCACGGCGACCATCAATGTGCGCATCCCATACGCAGTCATTCAATTTTTCGATCCGATCCAGATGCCCGGCGATCCGGCTTCCGGCGGCACACTGGACTCAACCACGAACGGCGGCACGACGAACGGCGGTTCCCCCAATGGCGGATCGATGGTCGGAGGCGCGGCAAGCGGCTTTGTGTCGGCGGTCGTAGCGGACGACGAAGCGGCGGCGGCCGGCGCGCAATCCGGGAACAAATCGGTCGGCATTCCGATGGTAGCTCCGCTTGTCGCGGCCCTGCTGCCGACCGTGCGACAGAACTCGGTTGCCGGCGGCGGCAACGCCTTGGGCGAAGTTGGCAGGCCGCAATACAGTTCGCTGGCGATGGGCTCTCTTTCCAGCAGCAGCGAAGAGCGAATGCGCAGCGGCGGTGGTCCGATTCTCGAAGGGCTAGCGCCCGACGTCGTTATGGTGCAGTTTCAGGCTTTAGTTCCGGAGGTCCAAATCGCGGAGTTATCGGACGCCAGACCCGATCCTCCGGATCTGCCAAGTTTGCTAGTCCGCCCGGCGGAGGGCTTGACGCTGCCGGAGGCGCCGCAACCGGACGCCGCGATTTCGCCGCTCAAGTCATGGCGAACAGTGATTTTTTCAGGCATCGCGATCGTCGGATCGCTGCTGTTGGCCGGCTCGGCGTTTGTGCGTCGAAAGGTCGCCTCCCGTGAAAGAAAGACTGGGAAGTGAGATGGCGATTGGGTGTCAAGGATGGTTTGTACGGTGGCGCCGACGCGAGGTTGGACGAGCCAATCGCGGCGCCCATCGTAGTTGGCTCGATACGGAATCACACGGTTAAATTTCCCCAACAATCGAACGGCGAGGTGCGATGATGGCTCGATTGCAACAGCCCGCATTCCAGCTCAATGCGGAGTCGAAAGTCGTGATGGCGTGCGTGGATGCCTTCGAGCAATCCGCCGCCGACAAGAAACACGACCTGCGAGAGTTTCTCGCTGGAGTTCCGGAGGAATATCGGCCGTCCGCTTTGTTGGAGCTCGTGCGCGTCGATTTCGAACGGTGCTGGAAGCGTGGCAATCGGCGCCCGATCGCGCAATATCTCGAGGAGTATCCGGAACTTCGCACGTCGGAGAATTCGGTGTTGCAGTTGCTGCATGCGGAATTCGAGTTTCGGTTGAAGATCGGCGAGCAGCCTTCCGGCGACGAATATCGTAAAATCCACCCCGGCTTCAGCACGCATGTTTCGAAGGGGACCAACGCCACCGAACCGCTGGATTCTGCCTCCGGCGAACGCGTTGAAAAGCAGCCGGACTACATCGGTAAATACAAAATCTCGCGCACGCTCGGAATGGGCGGCTTCGGCGTTGTCTATCAGGGCCGCGACGAGCAACTTCAGCGGGATGTCGCGATCAAGGTCAGCCGCGCCGCGCAAGCTCGCCGCGGCCTGCCGGAAGGGCTGCTGCACGAAGCGCGCAGTATCGCTGGCTTGGATTATCCGGGCATCGTCAAGCTTTGGGAAATCGGCGAGACCGAACAAGGCGACGGCTATGTGGTTTATCAATTCGTGTCGGGCCAAACGCTCCAAGATCGGATTCGGCACCGCGACTACGACTTCGCACAGGCGGCCGAGTGGATGGCGCAGGTCGCCGACGCCCTGCAATACGCCCACACGCAAGGCGTCGTGCATCGCGATATCAAGCCGGCCAACGTGCTGATCGATGCGGATGGGCGGGCGCGCATCGTCGACTTCGGCCTGTCCACTCGGAATGAAGAATTTTACGCCGATCATCGTGGCCGCGTGCTGGGCACGCTGGCGTATCTCAGTCCGGAACAAGCGCGCGGCGAATCGCACTGGGCCAGCGCCCAGTCGGATATCTATTCCCTGGGCGTTGTGTTGTACGAAGCGATCTGCCGCCGCGTTCCATTTCATGCGGGAACGAAAGCCGAGTTGTTGGAGCAGGTCGATCGCAGAGCTCCACCACCGCCGCGGAGTGTCGATGCCGCGATACCCGCCGAATTGGAAGACATTTGCCTCAAGGCATTGTCGAAGGAGCCCCAGCAGCGATACAAGACGGGAAGCGATATGGCAACCGCGCTACGTGCGGCCGTGCGGCCTCACGGCTCCGTGTGGCCTCGCGTGGCGCGGGCCGCCGCGGCGCTAGTCGCCGTTGCGGCGGTGTGCGTCGTGGCCGTGACGCTGATGAATCCGAAATCCTCTCCGATATCGTCGACGCCCCTGGACCTGACGCATTTCAACCTGTATCTCCCGCAATTCGCTCCGCTGACGCGTGACGACTTGCCGCTAACATCGGAGAAACATCTTGAAATCGAGGCGTCGCTGAATCGAGCCGGCTACGCCTACTTGCTGGCGTATGAGAATCAGAGCCCGGGCCGGCTGCTGTGGCCCGCGGGTCCGGCGGCACTTGCGAACCAACGTAAAACCGATGTATTCACGTTTCCGCCGGCCAGCGATCCCGACGCCATATTGGCGGTCCCCGACACGGACGGCGCCAGTTTGTTCCTCGTGATGGTTTCCGCCGAGCCGCTCGACCAGGAGCAGCTCGACAAGTTGCTGGAGACTCCGCCGAACTTGCATCTTACTCCGCAAGAGAGCGCTCATTTGAAGGTCGCCTTCGACGTCGTCGATCGCGCCCCGAAAGCGCGCACGGAATTTCCGCTTCGTAGCGACGGCCAATCGAACGCTCGGCCTTCCGTATCGGATGAGTTCAAGCAATTGCTGCGCGGCGGCGATGCGCAGCGCGCGTTTTACGGGATGATTCTGCCTCACGTCAAGAAAACGGCTCCCAGCAAGGAATAAACCCCATGCGTCGTTGGTGGTGGATCGGCTGTTGCGCGATTGCCGCGGAGGCCGGCCTGATGGGGCCGCGGCTCGGCGATGCTCGGGCATGGTCGCAAGTTCCTGCCGCGGTCGGGAACGCGGCGGCGGCCCGCCCGCGAGCGGATACCGCCGCAACGCAGCCGCAAGGCGCCGCCGCGAACGATGTTTCCCGGCCGGCGACTGGGCAATCGCTCAGACAGGCGCGAACCCTGATCTGGCAACGCCGATTTCGCGCGGCGGAGAAGCTGTTGCTGGATCAACTAAGCGGCGCGCCGCAGGAATCGATGGTGTCGCTGGAAGCAACGTTGGGCGAAGTCTATTTTCGATCCAGGCAGGATGATAAGGCGCTGTCCTGGCTGAGCCGTTCTCTAGCGCGGTATGAGCATGTCCGCCAGCCGACGCTGCAAGCGCTGGCGGAGGAAAGCCGCGTCGTTGGAATGTTGTCCGACACGTACGCTCGACAAGGTCAACTCGCCGATGCGATCGCGTCGCTCGAGCAGATGTTGGCTCATTACGACCATAAGGATGTCGTCGATGTTCCGACACAAATGAATCTCGTGGTCCGCCTTGCCGCTTTGCAATCGGAGAAACCGGCGCCGGCTTCGGCAAGAACCTCGCTGGACGATGAGATCGAGTGGCTGACAAAGCGCTTGCAGGCGGATCAATCCCGCGGACGGATCAGGCCCGAGGATTATGTTCAAGCAGTGGTGTGTCTGGCGCGGTACCAGAGCCTTGTGATGCGGCCCGACTTGGCAATCACGACGCTGAAGGATCTGATCGACAAGCATAGCGCGGCCCTCGATCCCTCCGACGCCCTAGCGCTGTCCGCGCAATTGGCCGATGTTTATCGCAAGCAAGGCGATCTCAATCGCGAAATCAAGGTGCTCGAAGGTGCTTTGGCCAAGGCTCGAACGCTACAGGCCGCTACGGCACGCGCCGCCGCCGACTCCCGTCTGCGGCGAATGTACGACGTCGCGCAATTGGAGCAACTTCTGGCCGACGCCTTGCTGCGCGACGGCCGGCTGCCGCGGGCGGCAGAGCATCTCGAATCGGCGACGCACGCTTATCAAGCGGCGCAAAAGCAAGCCGCTCTGCGCGCGCGGGACGAAGGGGATAGCGAGGAGATTTCAGACACGTTGCTGCTGGAGCGGATCGTCGACGTCGTCGATCGGCTGATGGAATTGCGTGGCGCGGGAGATATTTCCTTGCTCGACAACATTCATCTGCACGAGCAGTTGCTTGCTCAATTCGGCCAGTCATTGCTGCCGAGCGATCCTCGCATCGCGCGCGTGGATATTTCCTTGGATGGTTTATATCTTCAGAATTCGCAATTCGATTTGGCCCGAACAAGATTAGCACAAGCGCGCGACTATTGGTCGCGCTATCGGCCGAAGAATGTTCCCGTCCTCGTGCAAACGCTCGACTTGCTGGCCGAAACCGATTTGGCGACCTCGACGCGCGACTCTCTGCAAGATGCAGCCGGTGCTCTCGCCGAGGCAGCCGAATTGTGCGATGCATTGCCCCCAGCCGATTCGCTCCGCGGGTGGGTCCGATTGAATCTCGGCCGGCTGAAGGCGGCGCAGGGCAGTTATCAGCAAGCGCTCGACGATTTGGGACAAATCGTGGCCGATCGTCCGGGGCGCTCGGTGTCGCCCCGGCTGCGCAGCCTTGCACTCCTGCAATTGGGCCTGCTCTACAAGGAGCAACTGGAATTCGATGAAGCACTCAAATTCTGCCGTCAAGCGATGGAAGCGCGGCAGGCGGACTTGCCCGCCGATCATCCCGAACGGCTTGCGTATTTGCTGGCCTTGGGCGAACTGTATGCCGCTCGCAACGACGCCGCACGGCACGACGATCAATCCCTGCAAGACGTGATTCAGCAGGCGGACACGATCAGCCGGCAATTGCCGGAAGACCATCCGAGCCGCGCCGCGGTGTTGCATTTGCAAGCAATGGTGCATTACCTCAGCGATCAGCGACATGCCGATGCCGACCAACGGCAAGCGGCCCGGACCGTATGGCAACAATTGGCGACGATATGCCGGCGCACGGGCCAGCAGTCCGTCGAAGCGCGAACGTTGCACTACTTGGCGCGCCTCGATTATTTGGATTGGACTGCGGAACTGAAGATCTGGAGCAATCGCTTGCGGTCGGCAGCATCAAGCGGCGACGACGCGGCAATCAAAGCCTTGAAGCAGCGGATCGGCGAACACAATACTCGCCAGACGCAACTCGATCATTCGCGGCAGGAATATCGTCTGGCCGTCGAGGCCTACCATCAACTGGCCGACGAACGCTACGAGGTCCGGCAACAGGCATTTCAGTCTTTGCAAAACAAGTTGACCGCCATCCAGCACGAGGAATCGAGCCTCAATGAGTTGGCCGCGGCGCTCGGCCAAGAGCGAGAGAAGCTGCTTAAGGCCCGTGACGAGGCGTTCTCGCGTCGCGGCGCGGTTGGCGGCGACAACCGTTCCCAATGGAAGGAATTGCTCGCGCACGGCGAGCAACTGGAGGAGCAAGCGATCGTCGAATTGCGAGCGACCGGGCTTTATCCCAGCCTGCAGCATGCGGCTCTCTGCAATGAAGCGGAGATCTTGCAAGCCAGTCGCAGTTGGACGATGCCAGGCAGCGCGGGTTGCTCGAACGCGCGCTCTCCGCCTTGCAACAGGCCAATGAGGTGATCGAGAATCCGCGGGCCGCCACGTTCAGCGGCGATTTCATGCGCGCGGAATTCTTTTCGCAATATCAATCCGCTTTCGATCTACAGGTTCAATTCCGCGTTCAGGCAGGTCAATTTGCCGAGGCGCTGGTCGCCGCCGAGCAAGGCCGCAGCCGCACGCTGCTCGATCAATTGTGGCCCAATGCGGCCCACCATTCCTTCTCGGCCGAACGAACCGCTCGGATCGTGGAACAATGGCGCACGTCGGATCAGCCGCTGCTGTATTACTATGTCGGCAGCGCGGCTAGCTATCTCTTCGTGCTCGGCGGCTCGCGGCACGAAATTCAGTCGTTCCCCTTGAAAGCCGGAGCGGAGACGGGCGTTTCCGCGCCGGGGAGCAACGCGTCGTCGGCTGCTATCGCGGAAGTCGTCGAGCGGCTTCGTAATACCTTTCGCAATGAGCGAAGCGCCCGCGAGATTCTGTCAAACGCAGCCGTCGGGTTGAACGTGGCCAATGCTTCGGCAGTTCTGATGCCGCCGCCGGTCGTCGAATATTTGCGGCAGGAACTTGCCCGAGGAGCGAGTTGCGTCACGGTGATTCCGCACCAGTCCGTATCACAGTTGCCGCTGGAATCGCTGCTCGTCGGCGACGCAAGGAGCCGCTGCTATCTTGTCGAATGTTGCCCACCCATCGTGTACGCTCCATCGCTGAGCGTGTTGGCGGACCTCGAGCGGCGTCAGTCCGCTTCGGCCATGGCTCCGAGCTTGCTAACCATTGGCGATCCAATCCTTGCCGCATCCAAATCCGATGCGGGCCACGGCGGATCGGACCCTAATTCGGGCTTAATCGAATTGCCGGAGACCGAAAATGAGTGTCACGACATTGCACGCGCTTTTGCCGGTCGTTTTGGCGATCGGAGCGTCGTCGTGCTGACTCAAGCGGCGGCTAGCGAAGCCCGATTCCGCGCCGCGCTTGAGAACGGTCGTTTCATGTTCTTGCATCTTGCAACGCATGGGATCGTCGGCGTTGATCGAGGTCAGCCATTCGGCCGGATGGTGTTGACCGCGCCCGCGTCGCTTCCGGTTTCGAAAAACGATGACGGATTCCTCGATCTCGAAGAGATTCGCAATCTCGATCTGGCGGGCTGCGAGCTGACCGCATTGAGCGCTTGCAACACGAATCTCGGCACCGCGATCGGCCTGCACGACATTCGCGGCAATGGCGACGGAGCGTCGCTTTTGTCGCGGGGCGCTGCCTCCCGCCGTCTCGCCAACACCGACACCTGTTTTTCGCTGGCCAGCGCTTTCCTGGCGGCCGGCTCTCGACGGGTGCTGGCCACGCAATGGGAAGTCGCCGATCGTTCGACCAAGATATTGATCGTGTCGTTCTTCGACAAAGTAAGTCGCGAAATCGCCGCCGGCCGCTCTCCGAACTACGCGCAACTGCTCGCCGAAGCGCGCCACGATCTGCGAGTCTTCCACCCGGAATTCGACACTCCCTTCCACTGGGCGCCGTTCGTCTTGATCGGTCCGGCGCAATCGGCGGCGCCGGCGCAAAATCGCGCCGGCGAGCCGATCGCGAAATAAACGCGCCGACGCCGACGGCGCCTGTCCATGACACGCATCACTTATGCGACGCGGCGCGGGCCAAGCAAATCGAGAGCCGCTTGCCCGGTGGTATCGACGGTTCGTTCCGTGCAGCGATGCCCCTCGGCAATTTGCTCGATGGTCTCTCCGAGCAACATGCTCACGAGAATGCAGCGGCGCAAAGTCGAAAATGCGTCGAGCAGCTTTACGGCAAATTCCAGCAGCCGATCGACGTTTTCCGAAGAGTTGATCGACGCACCTCGGCTGGACTCGGTAATCGATGCGGCTTCGATCATCGCCTTCCAAAGTTGCTCCGACGACGGATTGAAGCCGGCTGGGGCGAGGGCTGACGGTTCCTGGGCGACGAAGCCCGCGACAACCGTATCCTTGCGGCGCAGACGTCGCCGCGTGGTTTCGATCAGTCGTTCGAAATCCTCGTTTCCTCGGCGGCTTTCGCGCGCTAGATGTTCGGTCGAAAGGCTCGCGAACGTCGCCGAGACGCATTCGCAATATTCGGGAAATCGCTGCAAATAGGCGTCGCGACAAAGTTTCGCTTCGGCCGGACCACGCAGCGCCAATTCACTGGTAAGCAATTCGCGAAAAAGATCGGCGCGATCAACGTCCGTCACGTGGGCCAGATAGTCTTCGATGCGAGGTTGATTTTCTTGGCCCCAGGCTTCCTCGAACCCGTCGCAAATTGCGTCGATCGTCTTGTTGCGAGCGAGCCGGGCCTTGGCATCGACAGCGCGTTGGGCATCGGAAGTGCTCATTCTTCAGCCGACCAGGAATCGCGGATCAACGCTATCTTCCGTTCCACCGTACGAACATTACGGCCCAGCCGTTGGGCAATTTCCTCGTTGCTGAAGCCACCCATCTTCCAATGAGCGATCTCTCGCAACTGGGGGTTGTCGAGTTTGGCCATCAACACCCTGCACTCATCCGCCACCTGGGCGGCGAAGGCCGGAGTCGGCTCAGTCCCTTCGGCAGCATCAATTCCCGTTCCTCGCTCGGAATCCCCTGGTTTTTGGAAGAACGATTCGCCGCGCACCTTTCCCAAATTGCGACGGAGGGCGAAATGTCGCCGCCGCTGAGCGCTGACTTTGCGAGCCGTAATGACGATCAGCAATTTCCACAACTCGGTCTCGTCGTCCAACCGCGGGAATCGGCCAGCACGAGCGCCACTAACGAAACTCTGTATCGCGCTTAGCGCCAAATCCTCCTCATCCGCCACGCGGCGGGGCAAGCCTCCCAACCGACGGCGTGCCAAACGAACGAGCTCGTGAAAGTAGTGCTCCCAAACTCGTTGCGCCGCTTGAGAATCGCCTTGCTGAAGCTTGGCCAGCCAAGCTTGCATGTCTTCGGACATGCGATCGCCCCGATCATACTAGTGCCGTCTGAGTAGCCATTGGTAGTGCCCATAATTTATCACCCTCAATCAATCTCCACCAGTCGGGCAATCTCTCCGGAATTACGTCTTTGTGACCGTTCATCGAACAGCATTGAATCGGGTCTTGCGCGCGTCGGTCCGCCCGACCGACGTCGATTCTTGGGGACTCCGGCTTGCTCTCGACAATGTGCCAGCGCCGAAGTTTCGCTGCACTCGTATTCACCATTTAGATTCGGTAATTGCGAGTCAGCGGCTCGCGGAGGTCAGATCGGAATCGAGCGTCGCACTGCCAGAAAGCATATCCAGTTTGGCGGAGCGGAAAGTTACGCCGCAGTTGTTTGCCCCGAGCCCAAGCTCGCTCGGATGCCCATCGTCGTCGTGACTGGGTGTGGTGGGATTTCCGGTCCATTGGGGCAGATACGGTTTGCCATCGAGAGACGCATCGATGCTCGCATCATCGTCGGCATTGACTCGAACGCTGACGAACAGCTGATAGCGGTGGCCGTTTTCAAGACCCCCAGGCCGCACGGCGATCGGGTTTCTCGCGTCGGCTGGGGATAAACCGTTCACTTGGTCCAGGCCGCTGTCGCCACCGGACATGTGGCTCAAAAAAACCGCGCACGATCGCGATCCGACGGGAATCAGCACCCAAAGAAGAGTTTGATTCAGGAGCGAGTGTGAGCGTCAGGTTTGTGGGTAAACTTGGCCCTTAGTTTGGGTGGTCCCGCCAGAAGGATTCCCATTGGCTATCTTCGCTGAGCCACAGGGCGCGAAGGTGGCACACCGCGTCGGCGCCGTCGACGCCCCAACGCATGCCGCTGCATTTGAGCCGTTCGGTCACCACCGTTCGACAAGCCGCTTCTACCGGACCCGAGCCGATCTGCCAGCCCGCGGCGATATACCGTGGGTAATCCATGCGATGCCGATGGTTGCCAAAGTATTGCACCGTCACG
>DATAWG010000057.1 GCA_036267355.1 Pirellulales bacterium
AGGCCATCACGGCCACCAAGGTCACGGCAAGTTCGGGCATGGCAAGAGTGGCGCCCACGCTGCCGGTCATCACGGCAAGCATGGTCATGCAAAGGGCATGGGCCACGGCCATAAGGGTCATGGCAAAATGGGCCATGGCAAGGGCCACGGAGCTCATGGCGCCGGTCACCTCGGTGGCAAAGGCCATCACGGCCACCAAGGTCACGGCAAGTTCGGGCATGGCAAGAGTGGCGCCCACGCTGCCGGTCATCACGGCAAGCATGGTCATGGTAAAGGCATGAGCCAGGGCCATAAGGGTCATGGCAAATTGGGCCACGGTAAGGGCCACGGCGCTCGTGGCGCCGGCCACTTCGGTGGAAAGAAGGCCCATCATGGCCATAAAGGCCACGGCAAATCGGCTGGTCACCATGGTGGCCATCATGGCAAGCATGGCCATAAAGGTGGCTTCGGAAAGGCTGGCTTCGGCGCGGGCCGCGGCGGCATGCATCGTGGTGGATTCGGCGGCTGGGGTGGACGTGGGCCGGCCGGATTCCACGGTGGACAGCAGGGGCATCATCACCATGGCTGTGGCGGATGGAAGCACCATCACCACGGCTTCGGTTCTGTTGGCTTCGGCCGCGGTGGAATGGGTGCCGGTGGCTGGGCTGCCGGTGGCCGTGGCCAGTTTAATCGCGGCCACGGTGGTTTCGGCGGACCGCACGGTGCGTTCGGCGGATTCAAGGGTGGCCCGGCCGGAATGCAGGGCGGCCATCATGGTCAGCATGGCCATAGGCGACCTGGTCCTGGCGGTCAGATGACGGGGTTCTTCGGCCACGGCGAAGCGCACGCGGGCCATGGCGGTCACCACGGTCCGGACGGCGGTGGCGAAGGTCATGGCGACGGCGAACATCATCGTAGTCCGAGCGGTCCCGATGGTGCTGGTCCGCATGGCTTCGGTCCCGGTGGTTCTGGCCCGCATGGTCCCGGCCCGGCTTGGCATCACGATGGGCATCGTGACGGCCCGCACGGCCACGGCGGCGCCGATGACAACAACAACAACAATGACGACAATTGATGTCGCTGGTTTGCGGTCGTCGGGTCAGTCGGGTGATTGAGGTTTTTCGGCGTTCCACCTCGTTCGAGTGAACGTGGCATGGTGGCGCTTGCGGTTTGCAATTGCAATTTCAACGCAGCCTTTGCCTAAACAGCAGAGGCTGCTTTTTTTTCGCCGCTCTGCACCTGGTTCAACGCGGCCAAGGACGTTGTTGCGGACCAATTTCGCGAAAATTCAAATCGCGGATCGGCGAATAATCGGCAGGAACGAACTGGTGTCGGAAGCGGTCCTATCGTATCAAGCATACTCCGCGCGCCCGCGGCGATGTCGATTTGCAAACTCTGGCAATCGGGCATCGCTATAACTTAGTTCCTTCAAGCATCCGGATTGCCATTCTTGCTTGTGGTCGAAACGCTCGAATCGGATGGTGGCGCCCGGTTCAAGTGGCCGACGGTATACGGAGTATGCCTGCTGCGTAGTAGGCACACTTGCGTGCCGCCTGCGCCGGAATGTCTCTATGATCGAGCCGCCGATTCTTCACAACCGCCCGCGTGGCGCGCTGCAAACCGTCGGGGTGTGGTTCGCACTGGTTTACCCCGCCCTGCTGACTTGGTTCTATTTCATAGGGATGAACGGTCAACCGGCAGCGAATCAACAGGCGGTGTTCATCGTCGGTAAGGCGATCCAGTTCGCGCTGCCGATCTATTGGCTCTTGTTTGTCGAACGAAGACGCATCCATTGGAAAGGCCCATCGCGCTCGGGTGTGATCTGGGGAATTGCCAGCGGACTGCTGATTGGCGGGGCAACTTTAGCGATTTATTTCGGCTGGCTGCTTCCGAGCGGATCGCTCGCCACATCTGCCGAGGTGGTTCGCAAGAAGCTGTTCGGCATGGGCCTTACGAGTCCGGCGGCGATCATCGAAATGTCGGCCTTCTATTCGCTAGTGCATTCACTGCTCGAAGAATATTACTGGCGGTGGTTTGTCTTCGGCCGGCTTCGTGAACATTCGTCGCGGCCGGCCGCGATCGCAATTTCCAGTATCGGGTTCATGGCGCATCACGTGATTCTGGTGTTCAGCTATTTTCCTTGGCCGTGGGCAGCCGCCGCATCCGTGGGCGTGGCGATCGGGGGCGCACTTTGGGCGTGGCGCTACGATCGCGACGGGTCATTGTGGGGGCCATGGATCAGCCACCTGCTGGTCGATGCCGCGATTTTCGCGATCGGCTTTCAGATGGCGTTCCTGGCTCGCCGTTGATCGTGGCGCCAAACCCCGGCTGCTAGCGTTGCCAGTGATCTTCTAATTGGTAATTTGTGGAAAATTTGCCGGTTACGTCGAAAATAACGAAAAATCCGGTCGTTCCAATGACGATGATTAGGCCGAAGAACTGCGTTGACCGCGCGAGTCCGCCACTCTGCATTGCTAGCGCACCTGATGAACCGTATACGAACCCGGATATTTCGATCTCCGTTTGTCGCGCTCGCGGCGCTTGCTGCGATAGCGGGATGCGGGCTGCACAACACCCCGCTGGTGGCGCCGGGAGAGTTGCTGCATTATCAGAACGTCGCGCTAGAGATCGAAACGCCGACGTTGAAGCCGTGCCCCGATGATCCGGCGCTTGCGACGTTGTCGCCGGAAACGATCCGCGAGGATGGCCCAGTGCACTACTGGGACATGAAGCTCTCCGAGGCAATGCACACGGCGCTTGCCCGCTCGAAGGTAATGCACGACTTGGGCGGTGCCGAGCTGAGATCGCCGCAGGAAGTGCGCACGATTTCGGACCCGGCAATTGCCGACACTGATCCGCGCTATGGCGTCGAATCCGCCTTGGCCGACTACGACGCCGTGTTCAATGCCAGCGTCGATTCGCAGCACAATCACCGCGCCTTGAACAACATCTTCTTCGGCGGCGGCACGCGCATCCTGGTTCAAGACCTCGACACGTTCAAGGAAGAGATTGTCAAGGAAACGCCGACCGGTACGGAATTCACGTTCCGCCACAACACGACCTACGACAACAACAACGAGCCGGGGAACCTGTTCCCCAGCTCCTGGGATACGAACTTCGAAGCCGAGGTGCGCCAGCATTTGTTGCAAGGGGGCGGGCTGGAATACAACCGCATCGCGGGCCCGCACGGTGCGCCCGGACAGATGAACGGCGTGCTGATCGCGCGGATCAACACCGACGTCGCGCTCACCGATTTCGAGATGGGAATTCGGGATTTGGCGAGTAATGTCGAAAATGCCTACTGGGATCTCTATTTCGCGTATCGCGATCTCGATGCCAAGGTGCTGGCCCGCGACAATGCGCTCGAAAGCTGGCGGCGCACGCACGCGTTGAACCTAGCCGGTCGCACGGGTGGCGAGGCGCAGAAAGAAGCCTTGGCGCGGCAACAATATTTTCAGTTCCAAGAAGAAGTCGAAAACGCCTGGAATGGTCGCCTCGTCGACGGCACGCACACCGACAACGGTTCGGGCGGCGGAACCTTTCGCGCCGCCGGCGTTCGCGTCGCCGAGCGCCGTTTGCGGCGTTTGCTCGGGCTGCCGATCAGCGATGGCCGATTGATTCGTCCGTCCGACGAACCGGCGCTCGCGAAAATGATCTTCGCCTGGGATGAAATCCTTCCTGAAGCGCTCACGCGCCGGCCAGAACTGCGCCGCGAGCGGTGGATGGTCAAACGCCGCGAACTGGAATTGATCGCCAGCCGAAATTTCCTGTTGCCGACGTTGGATGTTACCGGGCTGTATCGCTTCCGCGGCTTTGGCCACGATCTGATCAACTCCGATCCCAACCAGGCCGAGTTTGCCAGCGCTTACGGTGATCTCGGCACCGGAATGTTTCAGGAATGGGAGCTCGGCGCGCAATACTCGATGCCGATCGGCGAGCGAAAGGGGCACACTGCGGTTCGCAACGCGCAGTTGATGTTGGCGCGCGAGCGGGCAGTTCTCGACGACCAGGAGCAATTGGTCGTTCACGACCTGAGCAACGCGATTGCGGAAGTCGATCGAGCTTACGTGGTGGCTCAAACCGCGTTCAACCGGCGGGTGGCGTCGCTTGCGGAAGTCGGCGCGACGAAAGCCGCGTTTGAAGCCGACAAGGTGCCGCTGGATTTGTTTCTGGAATCGCAGCGCCGGCAGGCCGATGCCGAAAGCGGATTTTTCGGCGCCCTGGTGGAATATGCTTTGGCAATCAAGAATCTGCATTACGCCAAGGGATCCCTTCTCGATTACAACGAGATTTATCTATCGGAAAGCCCTTGGCCCGACAAGGCGTATGCCGACGCGGCGAAGGTCAAAGTGCGAACCCACGAACTGCTGGACTATCGCATGAAACCGGCGCCGGTGAGCGCCGGACCGATTCCGCAGCCCTCCGGTGAGCAGCCGATGTTCGCTGGTCCGGGGGAAACGATAGAAGGTGTTCCGCCGGGCGCCGTGGTGAACCCCGTGCCGCCGGGAAATGCACCTTCGACGATGTTGCCGCCGTCGAGCGCGGCGCCGATGCGGCCGACGCCGATGGGCCCGACACCGATGGATCAGCCGCGGCAGGGGCCAACCGCTGCGCCGATGAGCGCACCGCCGGCCAACCTTCGGCCGACGAACATTCCACCAATTCTTCCGCCACCCGTTGCTCCGCCGCAAGCCGCTCCGTCGCGATTCAGTCCCCCGGAAACGCTGCCGCCATCGACCGGTCCCGACTTTTCCGATCCGACGACGCAGCAGAGGCCCGATCTGCATCCGCGAAATGAACGCTTGTTGAGCCCCACGGTGCAACCGGCGATGTCGCCGCCATTGTCGATGGACAAACTGCTGGCCCGCCAATCGCCGCCCGCGGCCCCAGCGCCGATCGCCCCGGAACACCTCGGGCCGGCAACCGCCGTGGCCATCCCCTTTGCACCGCTCGTCGGTTCGCCGACGAGCGCGCCTTCGAAGGATGTTGCGCCGCCACAAGCCGCATCGCCGAACGACAAGCCAATAAGTGCGGCCACCGCGAAACCGGATGAGGTCAACACGCTGAGCATTTATTCGCGCTCAAGCACGCGGCAGCGTGCCAGTGCTCCGCCTCAAGGCGAAGCTTCGCAACTTCGCTTGATTACGAATTCGGAATTTGCCCCCTCGCCGACGGCAACAGCGCAATCAAACCATTCCGCATCGAGCGCCGCGCCATCGCAAAGCGAGTTGGTGATTCGCTCGTCGACGACCGAGTCGCGGCCTGCGGGGCAGGCTTCGTGGCCGGAGTCGTCGATTCGGCGTCGTCCGCCGATCGACGGGAACGACGGCGTGAGCCCGTTGCCGCCGACAACCAGCGAGGGCTCCATCTGGGCGCGAGGTGCCGCCGTGCGGCCGGTGTCGTATCCGGCTGCGCTGCCCTCGCCCAGCGCGGCGTGCGCCGCACAATCGCAATTGCAACCGCTGCCGCCAACGCCTGCCGCACAACGCTCGCCGCAATCTTCAACGCTGGAGGTCGTCCGACCGCTGCCGCCGATGAACGCACCGGTCGCCCAACCGAACTCGATCGAACCGCTGCCGCCATTTTCGCGGTAGCGAGTGAGGCCGCTGGCAGGGAAACGGCTCAGCGCTTGCCACCGGCGAGCAGTTCTTCGAGGCGATCCAGAAGCGGCAATTGATCGACGTGGATTCGCCGCCTGGCCTCTTCGATGCCGAGGATTTCGGCCCGATCGATTTCCCAACTCGCGCATTTTGGACTGGCGCACACCGGCAACTCGCCGGCAAAGCCATGCACCCGTTTGCGGCTTTTCTGGTAGTCGATCGAGGCCAGCGAAGCCAATTCGCCGGCAACGACTCCCGTCTCTTCGGCCGTTTCGCGCCGGGCCGCCGCTTCCGGCAGTTCGCCGGCTTCGACGAGCCCCTTGGGAATGCTCCACGGGGCGCGGCGATTGTAGTTGCCCGACGGATGGACGAGCAGCACTTCGATGCCGTCGTCGGAGCGGCGGTATAAAAGTGTTCCGGCCGACTCGAGCATGGACAACCCTATTTCGCCGCGGCTGCGCTGCCGGCGCGAGGTGTTTGCTTGGCCGCGGAGCGCATTTCACTTTGCATCTGATTGAAATACGACCGCAGCTTGTTCGGATCCACGGGGGCGAGCACGAATACGGTGCGCGCGCCATATTGCTCCGTTTTTTCGACGTAATAGAAGCCGGGCAAGGTAGCAATCTTCGCGCCCGGCGACACGCCCTTTGTCGCAAAACCTTGGATCGCAATCGGATCGCCTTCCGACGTGTACGGCGAACCGGCGGCCAGCGGCGCGGTCGCTGCGCCGGCCGTAGCGGCTTGCGGGGTAAGGCTCTGCTCGACTCGGACCGGCGTGACCACGATCGTGTTGTCGCCGGCCACGGCATCGACACGCAAATAGTTGTCGATCTCAACCGGTCCAATTTGGCCGATCGTCAGGTCGAACAAGCGCAACGGCGGTGGGACCACGGGGGCCGCCTTCAGCTTGTCGAGCTGTGCCTTCAGCGATCGAGCCTCGACTTTGGACGGAGTATCGCGGATTTCGATTTCCAACGATCGCACCAGATCGGCCCGCCACGCCAGTCCGTTTTGAAACGCCGTTTGAATTGCTGGCGGCACGCCGGCGACGCCGTCAATCGCCGGAGCCACGGGCGCGCCGTCGATCGTGCGTAGCGTGCCGCTGGCGGAGAGCTTGCCTTTCAGAACCTCGTTGTCGGCCAGTGCATGGCGCGCTTGTTCATCGGCCGCGGATTGAACTCTTTTGGCGTCGGCCAATTGACGCTCTAGCTTGGTATGTGTTTCATTCTCGTCGGCCAATTGTTTCTGTAAACCGTGGACTTGTTGGGCAAGATCGGCGACCTGTTTTTGCGCGGCGTCTTTCGCCGCCTCGGTCTGTTCGGCCCGTTGGTTTAACGCCGAAACTTTTTCCTGCTCGGCGCGTAGTTCATCGCGCAGGGCAGTGGCTTCTGAACTGGAATGGGCTTGGCATCCGACGATGCAAACAAGCGCCAGGCAGACGATTTTCGCAATCGGTTTTGTCATTGGATGGCCGCGGGCGGTAGTGCGATTTCCGCGAAATGGAATCTTTGCCTCATCGCGCCGGGAGCAGTCCAGAAGTGCCGCTCGGCTTATAATCATACCATTCGCCGAACGGCGCGGCGGAGTAATCCAACGCAACACGCTGAAGCGTGAACTCCAACGGAGTTCACGCTTCAGCGTGTTTTCGGCCAGTTCGACGGTGCGAACAGTAGGTCGCCCTAGAGCGGCATTTCCTGCATGGTCGGATAGCCGTGCTGCGCCCGGCCGACGTCGGCGTCGTATTTGACGCTGGTTTTGTAGAGTTCCAAATGGCCGTCGCCGGCGACTGCACCGACTCGTTTGCGCAATGCAGCCATTTGTTCCGGCGGCATCGGCTGGAAGCCACGGGCGATTTTCAGATTTTGGTGCAACACCTCGATCGAATCGATGCCGATGATCGTCGTCGTCACGGGCAGACTCATCGCGTAGCGGAGGGCTTCTTCGACCGTCACCACGCCGTGCATTATCGGCTGCCCATCGCCTCCCAAGCTTTTCATTCCCAGCCCGGCCATGCCCCGTTTGTTTACGGCCGGCAGCACATGCTCCTCGAAGCTGCGAAACGTGCCGTCGAAGCAATTGAGCGGCATTTGCACCGAGTCGAACGGATAATCGTGGGCAAGCATTTTCAGATGCGTCGCCGGTTTCTTATGGCCTGTGAAACCGACATAACGCACCTTGCCGTCTTTCTTGGCCTGTTCGAGCGCTTCGACGACGCCGCCCGGAGCGAAGTGCAAATCCGGATCGTTGTCGTAAATCACTTCATGAATTTGCCACAGATCGAGATGATCGGTCTTGAGCCGCTTCAGCGATTCTTCGAGTTGCTGCATGGCCACTTTCTTATCGCGGCCGTGCGTGCAAACCTTGGTCATCAGAAACACTTTGTCGCGGCGGCCGGCGAGCGCTTCGCCCATCCATTCTTCGCTACGATGATCGTTGTATTCCCAAGCGTTGTCGAAGAAATTGATCCCGGCATCAATGGCTTCATGGCAGATTTGAATCGCTTCTTTGAGCGACGGGGCCTGGCCGATGTGATATCCGCCGATGCCAATGCAAGAGATTTCATCGGGATGCCGGCCAAACTTGCGCCGCGGGATCGCGTCGGCGTTCACCGACTCGGCGCCAGATGCCTGTTGCTGAGCCGCGCCTGCCGCCGCAGCCGCTCCGGCCGCGAGCAATCCCGTCTGCAAGAACTCGCGCCGGCCTGTCTTGAATTCGCCGTCCATTGCTCGCTCCTGTATTGGCTCCTCTCGTCGCTTGCCCCTCGTCCCTAGTCCGTCGTCCAAGTTCCAGTGCCCTTTTGCAACATCTGCTTCACTTCTTTCTGCTGCTTATCGATGGGAAAGCTATGTGGCAGCCGCGCCAAGGGATTGTCGAAAATCAATCCAACCTTATACGGCTCGAAGCGTCCGTCGGCCGCTGTCGCGGCGCAGCGCTTGCGGAGCGATTGCATTTCGTCGGCGGTCATGGGCTGAAAATTCTGCGCGACCTGCAAGTTTTGCCGCAACACATCGAGCGATTCCATGCCGCTGATCGTTAGTGCCACGGGAAGGCTAATCGCGTAGCGGAGCATTTCTTGGGGCGTGACGACCCCGCGCTTTACTGCCCAGGCGGTGCCCCCCATGCTTTTCATTCCCAGCACGGCAATTCCGCGGCGATTGGCTTCCGGCAAAATGATTTGCTCGAAGCTGCGAAACGTCGCATCGAAGGGATTCAGCGGCATTTGCACGGTGTCGAACGGATAGCCGAGCTGGATCATCTTCAGATGAACTTCGGGATCCTTGTGGCCCGTGAAGCCGACGAACCGCGTTTTGCCTTGCTGCTTCGCCATATCGAGGGCCTCGATCACGCCCCCTTTGGCATACGCCAACTCGGGATCGTTGTCGAAGCCGACGCCGTGAACCTGCCACAGATCGAGATGATCGGTGCCGAGGCGCACGAGCGATTGCTCGAGCATTTCCATCGCCAGCGCGGCGCTGCGGCCGTGCGTACACACCTTGGTCATCAAGAACACTTCCTTGCGCCGCCCTACGAGCGCTCGGCCGAGCCAGTTTTCGCTTTTTCCGTTCCAATATTCCCAGCAGTTGTCGAAGAACTCAATGCCGCCGGCGATCGCTTCGTGAACCAAGCGAATGGCGTCGTCGATCGTTTTGGCGTCGCCCAAGTGATGGCCGCCGAGTCCGAGCGCGGCGAGATTCACGCCGGTTCGGCCGAGCGGCCGCTTGGGGATCGTACCGGCGGCGGCATTTCCATCGCGCGGGGAATTCGTTTGTCCGGCAGTTGGGCTGTCACCGGGGGTTGCCGGATTCGCCGGCGACCCGCCTGGAGCCGCGGCAGCCAATTGCGCCCGGCCGATCGCTGCTCCTGCCCCGAATGCGGTTAAGGTACGCAAAAAACCCCGTCGGCCGGCGTTGCCGGCAGAGTCGTTCGATTCGTTCGTTCGTTGCTCGGAGTTTGCCATGACAGGCGACTCTATTTTGATTCGCGCGTACCATGAGACTGGCGGCGATTGGCTGCAAAGGCCGTGCCCCTGGCCCTGATTTTGCTGCATTCGAGCGGAATGATCACAACGTCGGCCGCAGAATTTGTTCCCACGACGCACAGCCTCGCGAAACTGCGCGCCGCGGCATCGCACTGCGAAGGCTGCGAGCTGTTCCGCCGAGCCACGCAAACGGTGTTCGGCGAAGGCAAACGGCTGGCCACGTTGATGCTGGTCGGCGAGCAGCCGGGCGACCAGGAAGATCGCGACGGGCATCCTTTTGTCGGCCCGGCTGGGCGGCTATTGGATGAGGTGCTTCAAGAAGCCGGGATCGACCGACAAAAGGTGTATGTCACCAATGCCGTCAAGCATTTCAAATGGATTCCGCGTGGCAAGCGGCGATTGCATTCGAAGCCGGCTTCGCGCGAAATCAACGCCTGCCGGCCATGGCTCGACGCCGAAATCGAGGCTGTCGGGCCGCGTGTAATCGTTGCGATGGGCGCCACGGCGGCCCAAGCCTTCTTGGGCCCGAAATTCCGCATCACGCGCGAGCGCGGCCAGTGGATCGAACGCGGCGATGATGGCCCAGCACTATTGGCCACCTATCACCCCTCCGCAATCCTCCGGGCCCCCGACCCCGAAAGCCGGCACCGCCTGCGCGCCGAATTCGTCGCGGATCTGAAGCTCGTGGCCAAGAGGTTGAAGGCCGACAAGAATAGCTGAACTCGGCCGCTATGTTTTTGCGCCTCTCTCAGACGGATATGATGGCGGTATGGACGACGAAAATCCGTACAAGTCGCCTTCATCCGAGCCAGAGGCTGCGGAACGCAATCCGACCGGGCGCTGGCGCAAGATAATTTCGAACACGATTTTTGCCGCGGTCGTCCTCACAGCAACCACATGGTCGTGGTATTCCGACAAGTTGACAATCGCAATGCTCTGCCTGATCGCCGCCGCGCTGATCCGTTGGCTACCGCCCCCGAAAAAGGGACGCAGTTTCCGGTTGATGCGATACCCGCCTACCGAAATTTGACACCCCGCTCGGCGAACCGGTATATTGAAGGCCGATTGATCCCGCCGGTCGGTGCGGCCGACTTTTGCTTTCCTGCCTGCCACAACGTCGCATCGCGTTCGTTTGCTTGAGGCTCGCCCTTACGCCTATCCGTTCCCAAAAAATTCGCGAGGTGTCGCCATGCTGGTCATTCCCGGACAACCTGGCAAAGATTTGTGCGACCGTGGCCTAGGAATCACCCGGCGAGATTTGTTGCGCGTCGGCGGCTCGGCCGTGTTGGGGCTCACGCTCGGCGATCTGCTCGCGCATCAGGCGCAAGCCAGCGCGACTCCGGTGGCCGGCGGCGGGCCGGGTTGGGGAAAAGCCAAGAGCGTCATCATGCTCTATCTCCAGGGCGGCCCCAGTCACTTGGACCTGTGGGATCCCAAGGAAAACGTGCCCGACAACGTGCGCAGCGCGTTCAAAACCGTGCCGTCGAAAGTGCCCGGCATCGAATTGACGGAGCTGATGCCGAAATTCGGTCAGGTGACCGACAAAGTGACGCTTATCCGCTCGATGAGCTACACGCCCAACGGCCTGTTCAACCACACCGCGGCCATCTACCAGATGAACACCGGCTACACGGCCGACAAGGTCAGCCCGTCGGGCCAGCTCGAGCCGCCGTCGCCGAAGGACTATCCGAACTTCGGCTCGAACATCATTCGCCTCAAGCCGCCGACGGTGCCCATGTTGCCGTTCGTGATGATGCCGCGGCCGCTGCAGGAAAGCGGAGTGGTTGGAAAGTCGGGCACGGCCGGATTCTTGGGCCGCGCCTACGACCCCTACTATCTCTATCCGCCCGGCGACGACATGGACATGAACAAGATGGACCGCATCAAGATCGACGATCTGCAATTGCGGCCGGAGGTGTCGAGCCAGCGATTGGAGCGGCGGGCAAAGCTCCGCCAATTGATCGACCAAGGCATGCCCGACATCGAACGGGCCACCGCGAAATACGATCTCGATTCCTACTACGACAAAGCGCTCGGGCTGATTCTCTCGGGCCGGGCCCGCGATGCGTTCGATCTGAAAAAAGAGCCCGACTCGATGCGCGAGATGTACGGCCGGAACACGTGGGGCCAAAGCTGCTTGCTGGCCCGGCGATTGGTCGAGGCTGGCACGCGCGTGGTCGAAGTGATCTGGCCGAAGGTGGCCAATTCCGACAACCATTCTTGGGACATGCACGTCGATCTGACGAAGCGGATCAAGAACCAAGCGGCCCCGATGTTCGACACCGCTCTGGCCGCGCTTATCGGCGATATGGACCAGCGCGGGCTATTGGCCGACACGCTGGTTGTGGCCGTGGGCGAATTCGGCCGGTCCCCGCAGCGCGGGCTGAGCACCTCGGGCAACGGCAATAGCCCCGACGGCCGCGACCACTGGCCCTATTGCTATACGGCTTGCATCGCCGGCGCAGGTATCAAGCGCGGCTTCGTGTACGGCAAGAGCGACAAAACGGCCAGCGGGCCGCTGGAAAACCCCGTGCATCCGACCGAGCTGCTGGCGACGATTTACCACGCGGTCGGCCTCGATCCGGCCACGATCATTTTCAACCATCTCAACCAGCCGCGCGAGATGGTGAAAGGATCGGCCGTGATGGGATTGTTTGCGTAGCCGATGGCGGGCGAGCGATTCGCGAGCGGGTCAATTCAACAACACCCGGGCGGCAAGCGCGATCGCCGCGGTTTCAGTGCGCAGCAATCGCTGGCCTAGATCAACGGCCTGCCAGCCTGCGGCCATGGCTTGTTCGACTTCCGCGTCAGTCAATCCGCCTTCCGGCCCGACGGCCAAGCAAACGTTGTCGCACTGCCCGCCAGCGGATTCTAGTGCCCCGCGCAGCGCCGTCCCGCGGGGGTGAGCGATGAGGCGGATCGCTGTCGCCGGAGCCGATTGGCAGAAATCGGCGCACGGTTGCGGCTCGGCGACCTCCATCAATCGATTGCGGCCGCATTGCTTTGCCGCTTCGACGACTGCCCTGCGAAACCGCTCGAGCGCCGAGCCGACCGGCTGCGCCACGCCGCGGGCGGTCGTTAGCGGCACCAATCGTGCGACGCCCAACTCCGTCGCCTTCTCGACGAGCCAACGTTGCCGATCTCCCTTCGGCATCGCCACGCCCAGCGTGACCGACACGGCCGCCTCCCGGTCGACGAGCCGTCGCGCCGAAACGTTCAGATACACCGCAGCCCGATCCGTTCGATCCACGACCGCATCGAATTCCGCTCCGCTGCCGTCGAAGAGCACCACCGCCAGGCCGGGCTTTGCCCGCAACACGTGGAGCAAATGGTGAGCTTCCGGCCCGTCGATGCGGACCTCGCCAAGACCGAGCGGCGGCGGGCAGAAAAAGCGGTCGGGCAAGATAGAGGTTCCGTGAGGGAGGGACGAGAAGCGGCTCGATAGTTTGGCGGCTTGGCGAAACTACCCCGGGAAGGCCGGCGGCGATTGTCGAGGGTGGTGAGACAGAGGCGGCCTTCCCCGGGCTTGAGGGATGCGGCGGCGCGAAAATTTGGTTGGAGGCGAAGCTCAAGTTCGCTGGCGATTATACCGATCTAGGAAAAGTTACGCAGGGCACGACGTCGTCATTTCACGCCGCACTCCGGCTGCAAGGACCAAGGATGGACACCGCCGCCCCCACATCGACCTATCGGGCCCATTGGGGCTTGCGCGAAACGCCGTTTCCCAGCGGGCTCGCGCCTCGGCTCTTCTTCCAAAGCCCTTGCCACGAAGAAGCTTTGGCCCGGCTCGAATTCCTCGTCGAGCAGCGGCAGCGGCTCGGATTGTTGCTCGGCCTCTCGGGCACGGGCAAGTCGCTCGTCCTCGACCGCCTGGCGACGAACCTTCGCCGCGACGGAGCGCAGGTGGCCAACCTCAGCTTGCTGGGGATCGATTTGCACGAGTTTCTTTGGCTCTTGGCGGCCGAGTTGGGATTGAATCCCGATCGGAGAAAATCGCACTTCGAATTGTGGCGTGATTTGATCGATCGGGTCGATGAAAACCGCTACCAGCAACTCGATACGGTGATTCTGCTGGATGACGCCGACGGGGGCCAGCCCGAGGTACTCGACCATCTGGTGCGGCTGATCCAATCGGATCGCGGCATGCCGACATCGCTGGTGCTCGTGCTGGCGGCTCCGGCCGAAAAGGTTTCGCGAATCGGCGCCCGGCTGTTGGAGCTCGCCGAGTTGCGAATCGATCTCGACCCTTGGGAAGAATCGGACACCGCGGGCTATCTGATCTCGGCCTTGTCGCTGGCCGGCCGAAAGACGCTGTTGTTCACCGACGCGGCCGTGCTGCGGCTTCATGAATTGACCGGAGGCATTCCGCGGCGGGTGAATCAATTGGCATCGTTGGCGCTGGTGGCCGGCGCCGGCCGGCAGCTGACCACGATCGACGCCGACACGATCGATTCGGTCTATCGCGAACTAGGCGTCATCGAAACAGCCGCTTAGTTGCCGCAATGAAATATCTCGGCGTTCGGAATTCAGAGTGCTAAGCCCGCGGCTTTGCGTGGACAAGTTCTTGGCCGCTTTACCGACGGCTAGCGCCTTGCCGCTCACGCGGGTGAGCGGCAAGGCGCCAACCTGGATTATTCAGTGCGCCTCACTAAGCCGAAGCGTAGGCGGGGGGGCCACCGAGGCTTATCCTCGCCAACGCTTCGGGCTACCATTTCGCAGCGTGTAACGAATTCACGGTGCCATGAATTAATCCGGCTAGCCGCCGGTAGGATGGGCTCAGTCCGTGGGCATGGCAACCCATCATGCGGTCTCTGGGGCTACGGCGGGTGGTCATCCAATCCCACGTAACACTGGGCCGCGGTACGGTTTGCCCTAGTGATACGATTGGCTCGGTATTAAGATGGGAGCAATTCACCCTCCCGTGTGCTGAGGCCGATGCCGTGACTACTGCCGCTGAGCTGAATGCTTCGGTTTCTCATTCTTCCGCCCACTGTTCGCTAGTGATCGACTTGCGCGATCCTGTGTTGGCGGCCTGCCTCGCGTGGCTGATCCCCGGCGCCGGACATTTCTATCAGCGGCGCTGGGGAAAAGGGGGTCTGTTCATGGTCTGCATCCTCGGCACATTCTTCATGGGAATGTGGATGGGGCAGGGAAAAGTCGTCTACGCCTCGTGGCGGCATAACGATCAGCGATATGCCTATTTCTGCCAGCTTGGCGTCGGCTTGCCGGCGCTGCCGGCGCTGGTGCAGGCGATGCGGATGGGTTCGGATCCGCCGCGGGCGCCGCTCTTCGGCGGAGTCATGGCGCCGCCGCTGATGCCGGGCCAATTGGTTCCGGTCGAATGGGCCGAGCAGCAGGTGGCCGCCGGCGAATTCGATCGCGACGATTTTCCCGACTTGGCCGATCAGGCGCCGCCGAAAAATGTCGGCTATCTCTATTCGCCCAGCACGCAGCGCTACTCATCGAAGGCCACGCGGACCGCCGACCCCTATAGTCAGCTCAGTTCGTGGAACTTCAAGATGGGCCCGTTTTTCGAATTGGGCACCGTCTATACACTGATCGCCGGTTTGCTCAATGTGTTGGCGATTTACGACTCGTGGGGCGGCCCGGTGCTGATCGCGGGAGAACCGCTCGCCGAAGCGTCGGAAGAAAAGAAAAACAATTAGACCGACTATTCATAGTGCCAGGAATTCGCGACACGCTGAGAAATAGTAGCCCGAAGGTTAGCGGTAAGCCGCGGTGGCTCTCTCGCTTACGCTTCGGGCTAGTGTGGCGCGATGAATAATCCGGGCTTGTTGGCCGCGGTGTCCGCGAGCAGTGAATTTTAAAGATTTAACAGAAGCATGTGCAGCGATGTTTCTCACTTTGCTTGCCGTCGCACAAATCTGGTATGCATTGCCGCTGGTGGTCTCGATCAGCCTGGTCTATGCGGCGACGCGGCACGAACACGTCGGGCCGATTCTGCAACACGCGCTGCGCCTCGGCGTATGGATCGCCGGCTTTATGGGCGTCGTGTTCGGAATTCTATTCTTGCTCGCGCTCGGAGCGCGATGAAGCGTGTAACAGGCACGCTCCCGTGTGCTGTGCCGCAGCGCCGAGCAATCGAACTTGCCTGCCACTTGAGCTCGACCGAAAGATAACTTCTCCACAGACCCCTCTGCCCTTGCGGGGAGGGCCAGGTGAGGGGTTCGAAAAGCGGAAGTTATTTTTCGGCCGAGCTTAGCGGCGCTGTAGCGTTGTGCCGCTCGGCCGCCACGGCCTACTTCTTCTTCTCGACATGCAGCGTATGCTTGCGCAGCCGCGGGGAATACTTGCTCAGCTTAAGCTTCTCGCCCCCCGACTTGCGACGAATCGTGTAGTTGTAATCGCCTGTTTCCTCGCAGACGAGGAAGATCGTTTCCACTTTTTTCTTGCTCTTGGCCATCCAAGCGACTCCTGACAAATGCTAGCGTTCGTGCGGCGATCGGAATGTGCCGCGAAAGCGCCATTCTAATCGCAAGCCGCCGGATGTGGCCAGGGGACCATCGGGGCAAATTCTCCTATCCCGACAGACAAAATCGCTTCCGATCAGGCTCGTCTACTGTACAAATTTATAGATGTCCGTATAATGTGCTGGTGAGGGCGGATATCGGCCGCTATTTTCGGCCCGAAGTCGCAGAATTCACGGTCCACGGAGGTGCCCGATGATTTGTATCTTGAAAGTGCCGACGCCTGAACAACTCGAACCGGAAGAGACCGATCCTCAGGCGACTGCGGAGGAGCCGCGGGCCGTCGGCCAATTGATGGCAGCGGTGCTCCAGCGATACGGCATCTCAGCCGATGCCGAACTGTTCCGACCGACCTCCCGCGCCCGCAGCCGTGGCAAGGGAGTCGGCGCGCACGCCGGCTGCTAGTGGCTTCCTTGCTAGCGCGGCGGGCTCGAGGAAAACGCCGGCCGAAGCTTCATGGCCAGATCGGCTGCCGTTTTCCCAGAAATGCGGCCAAACCCTCTGCTGCGGCCTCGGTGGTGCGCGACGTAGCGCTCACCGCGGCGCCCGCGGAAAGCAGCGTCGGCAATTGTTCGCCAATCGTTTCGTTCAACATCCGCTTCGTGAGGAGCAATGCCTCCGGCGCGCATTGCGCACAGTCGACCGCCAATTGATTGGCCCGGGGCCAAAGATGATCGGCCGAAACGACTTCGTGAAACAATCCCATCGACAGACCATCGGCGGCGCTGATGGTTGTCGCCGACATAAGCAAATAGCCGGCCCGCCCCGCTCCGACGCGAAACGTCAAAAGCGGAGCGACCATCCCGGCCACAAGGCCGCGCCGCGGCTCGGGCAACCCGAACGTGGCGGAATCCGCCGCGACGACGATATCGCACGCCAAAACCAGCCCCGCGCCGCCCGCAAGCGCCGGCCCATTCACGGCCGCAATCACTGGCTTTGGAAACCGCAGCATCGTTTCCAATAAATCTCGATAGGCCACCGAATCGCTGTGCCATTGCTCGGCCGCATCGGCCGAGCGGCTAGTTTCCAGCATTTCAGCCAAATCCATTCCGGCGCAAAACACGGGCCCACTGGCCGCCAAGACGATCGCACGAATCCGCCGCTCGAAATGCAAATCCGCGAAGGCTCGGGCCAAATCCGCCAGCAGCGCTCGCGATAAAGCGTTCCGCTTTTCGGGCCGGTTCAAAATGACCGTGGCCGTCGACTCGTGAACGTGAATTTTGATGAGCGGCTGGGACATTTAGCGGTTAGGAGTTAATGGTTGCTCGTATTCGATTCGCACAGCGTTTCAGCGAGATTCGGTGGTGCGGGAAGCGGGAGGTCGAGGATCGCGGTGCCCAGCAGTTTGCCTTGCGTGTCGATCCGCAACGACTGGCTGGCGCCCCCCGCAAGGGCATTGTATAGGAGGAAGTTCAGGGCTTGCACCCGGGGCAGTTCGAATCGCTCGACCCGCGTCGCTCCGAGGCCGTGAAAAAATTCCGCCACGCGTTCGGCGGTCAATTCCGAACGCAACCACTCGAATCCGGCTTCGGTATAAGCCACGACTCCGATATTGGCATGGTTCCCCTTGTCGCCGCTTCGGGCGTGAGCAATCTGGCCGAGCGTGATCGTGGCAGTTGGCATGGAATTGGGTCGCAAGAAGGGCGGTTTGGAACGTTATTCTAGCAAATAGGGGCGCCGGGGCGGCCCTTTTGCGGCTCGAATGGTTACCATGCTAACAGGGTCTCCGCGTCAGCAATTCGCGTCCGTGCTTCGATATTCGACCTGCCCAAGGTTTGCCCAAACGATGGAGATCGAATCCGAGCCCAACGAGCGGCAATCGAAAGACTTATTGATTTTGGCTCGCGACGGCGATGGCAACGCCCTCGGGGTTTTGCTCGACATTTACCGGCATTATTTGGCAGTGCTGGCCCGAACGCAAATCGGCCGCCGCTTGCAGGGCAAAGCCGACGCTTCGGACTTGGTGCAAGAAACGCTGCTCGAGGCCCATCGGCATTTTCGAGATTTTCGTGGTTCGAGCGAAGGGGAATTCGTCGCCTGGTTGCGAAGCATTTTGGCGGGCCTGATCGCCAACCATGTGCGCCGCTATTTGGGCACCAAACGCCGCGATGCACGGCTCGAACGCACGCTGGCGGTCGAGTTGAGCGATGCATCGGGCGTCATGGGGGCGGAGCTGGCGGCCGATGTCAGTTCGCCGAGCGAGCAAGCGGTGAATCATGAAGCGTCACTACAACTTGCCAATGCGCTGGAAAAGCTTCCCGACCATTATCGCGAGGTGATCATGTTCCGGCATCTCGAAGGATTGCCATTTGCCCAAGTGGCCGAGCGGATGGGGCGGACCGTGGAAAGCGTCGAGAAGTTGTGGGTGCGGGCATTGGCCCGATTGCGGCAAACGCTGGGCGCGAGCCACGAATAATTCAGCACGGTGACAACATGGCCGACGAGCGCCCACCGCGGTTCGATGAATCGAGCGCGGTCAATTCCGACGATCCAAGGCTCGTGGCCGCGGTGCGGGAGTACATGGCCGCGTTGGAAAAGGGGTCCGCGCCGCGCCGCAAGGATTTTCTCGAGCGGCATCGCGAAATTGCCGCGGACCTGTCGATCTGCCTCGATGGTTTGGAAATGGTGCATTCGGCGGCGGTCAAGGTTCGCCGCCGGCCGACGCCTCCGCAATTGCTCGGCGGAGTGAATGCATCGCAGCCGCTCGGCGATTTTCAGATCGTGCGCGAAATCGGCCGCGGTGGGATGGGCGTGGTCTACGAGGCATTTCAATTGTCGCTCGGGCGGCGCGTGGCGTTGAAAGTGCTGCCGTTCGCGGCGTCGCTTGATCCGTCGCGGCTCGAACGTTTTCGCAACGAAGCGCAAGCCGCCGCCCAACTGCATCATTCGAATATCGTGCCCGTTTATTCGGTGGGAATCGATCGCGGCGTCCATTTCTATGCGATGCAATTGATCGACGGCCAGGCCCTTTCCTCTTCAATCGCCGAAATGCGGCGGAGCGCCGGGCGGACCGGCGTGGATCCGAGCGCGACGGAGCCCTTCGCTGCCGGCTCGCGGGCTCGAAGTTCGGCGGATTTCACACTGGCTAAGCGTAGCGGCAACGGAGCCGCGTCGGTTGCGCCGAGCATTGATGCGGGCAACGCTGAAACTCGCGTCCGCGGCTCGACGGTGTTGAGTCAAGAGCGATCGAAGCCGAACGATTATTTCCGCACCGTTGCCCGGCTGATGCATCAAGCGGCGACGGCGCTTGAGCATGCTCATGTGATGGGCGTGGTTCATCGCGATATCAAGCCAGGCAATTTGCTGCTCGATCAACGGAATAATCTGTGGGTTACCGACTTCGGCCTTGCCCAATTCCACACCGATGCCGAACTGACGCGGACCGGCGATCTGCTCGGCACGCTGCGCTATATGAGCCCCGAGCAGGCGGCAGGTGGTCGAGTGTTGCTGGATCATCGCACCGATATTTATTCGCTCGGAGCGACGATGTATGAATCGCTCACGCTCGAGCCGATTTTCGAGGGGGCCGATCGGAATGTGCTCCTCCGCCGGATCATGGAAGATGAGCCGCGCGCGCCGCGCAGCATCGACAAGAATGTTCCGGTGGAACTGGAAACGATCGTGCTCAAGGGGACGGCCAAGGTCCCCGGCGATCGCTACCCGACGGCTCAGCAGTTCGCCGACGATTTGCAGCGCTGGCTCGACGACAAACCGATCTTGGCTCGCCGGCCCGCGTTGGCCGAGCGCGTGCGGCGCTGGGGCCGGCGGCATCGCACGGTCGTGAGCGCGGCGGCGGTCGTGCTGTTTTTGGGTCTCCTCGGATTGGCAGCCAGCGCGATCGTCATTGCCCAAGAACATGCGCATACGGCGGCCGCTTATCGGAGCGAGATGGCCGCTCACCAGAGCGAAATCAAGCAGCGCGAGGCGGCGGAAGCGAGCTTCCAGCAAGCGCGCCAGGCGATCGACACATTCACCGAGCTGAGCGAAGCGGAGTTGGCTGCCAAGCCGTCGCTGCAGCAACTGCGGCGCAAGTTTCTCGAAAAATCGTTGGAATACTACAACGCGTTCTTGAAACAGCGCGGCAGCGATCCGGCACTGACTAGCGAACTGACGGCCGCTTCCGAGCGCGTGGCGCGGATTGTCGACGAACTCGCCCTGCTCGATCAGTTTGCCCCATTAATGCTGCTCGACGATCCGCAGGTGCAAGATGAGTTGAACATTCCCGCAGATCGTCGATCGGCGATCGAGTCGCTCCTGACGCAACTGTGGGAAGAGCGCGAGCGAACGCGGGCAACCGACCATTCGCTGGCGACCGCGCCGCGAGCATCCGTCACGGAAGAATTGCGTTCGCATGGCGAGAAGTTGTTTGCGCTGCTGAACCAAAGACAGATCAGCCGGCTGAAACAAATTGCATGGCAGCAGCAAGGATCGGCAGCGTTTCAGAGTGCGGATATTGTTGCCGCTCTCGACCTCACGCCGGAAGAGCGAACGCAGATCAACATGATTATAGAACGGCGGCGGCCGCCGGGACCGCCCGAGGGGCGCGTGGACTTAAGCGAACCGAAGCGCCGCCCAGCGCGAGACGATGGTCTCGAGGCAGACGAGCCAAGGCGCGGCGGACGGGCCGATCACCCGCGCCGCGCCGAACCCGGCGAGGGCGCTCTTTCCGATGGCCCGCCAGGCATGAAGGACGGGCCGCCCGAAGAGAACGCTGGGCCGCCGCTGGGCCGGCGCCACGATCGTCCGCGGTTCGAGGGGCCGCCGAAGCCGCCAGCAACGCCGCCGCGCAAAGATTGTCCGCCGGATTGCGACGACCCGAGGGATCGGCGTCCCGATGAATCGCCGGAGGCGTTTCACGAGCGACGCACGATCGAACTGATTGTCGCAGTGCTGACGCCGGTGCAGCAGGCCACGTGGAAGAATCTGATCGGCCCCCCGTTCGTGCAACATCGTCGCGGCCCACCGGATCCACCGCGCCGCCTTGATTGATGTTTCCACGCGCGCCAGTTTCCGCTGCTGGTTGCTAGATGAGCTACGCGCCGCCGGACTCGGCCCCTTTTGCCGGCGGCTTTTCGCGGCTAGAATCCGCGTTTTCCTTGTAACCAGGAGAATGCGGTCATGGAACGCACGTTTGTCATGTTCAAACCTGATTGCGTCGAGCGCCGGCTCGTCGGACGGATCTTGGAGCGATTCGAAGATAAGGGATTCAATGTTGTCGCGATGAAAATGCTTCGGATCACTCCCGAGCTATCGAAGCAGCACTATGCCGAACACGTTCAGAAGCCATTCTACCCGGCTTTGGAAAAATTCGTTACCGGCAGCCCGGTCGTGGCCACGGTGATCGAAGGGCTGGAAGCGATCCGCGTTGTTCGTGATATGCTGGGCGCCACAAGCGGACTGAAGGCCGCGGCTGGCACGATCCGTGGCGATTTCAGTTCCAGCCGGCAGATGAACCTGATTCACGCGTCGGACGGTCCGGAAGCCGCCCAACGGGAAATCGGCCTGTATTTCAAGCCTGACGAAATCTTCGCCTACCAGCCGACCATTACACCCTGGCTGCGCGCTTCGGACGAAGGTTAATCCGGCCCTTGCTTTTCTGTCTCGCGGGAATCGCGCAGATGCCGCGACGCGGTTTTGGGACGAGCACTGCCCGTAGCAGACTGCCCACGACTTCGAATTTATGGCCCGTTCTTATGGCCCGTTGGCCCCGACATGTTTGGACGACGTTATTCACCTACTTGGTGATTTTCGTCGGTTTTCCGCTGCTTTGTTTGTTGGCTTACGCATGGGTCCGCGGCTGGATATGAGTAGAATGATCTCCTACTGATGCGTGCGCAAACTGCCAGGGCCAGCGGCGCACGGGAAGCAACGAGACACGTCATGCAGCCGTCGCTCGAGGAGCATCTTCGATATTACGATCAGCATCACCTGCTGACCTTTTGGAACGAGCTGTCGCCGGACGAGCGTAAGATGCTGGCCGAGCAAATCCGCGGCATCGATTTCGCCGAGCTCTCGCGGCTGTTTGCGGGGCAAGAAGCTGCGACCGATTGGGCGGCGCTCGCGCGAAGAGCCGAACCGCCGCCCGCGTTTCGGCTGCCGGAGCACGGCGAACAATCTGAATTCTCGCCCGACGAGGCCCGCATGCGCGGCGAAGCGGCGTTTGCCGCCGGAGAGGTCGGCGCGATACTGGTTGCCGGTGGACAAGGCACGCGCCTCGGCTGGTCGCACCCGAAGGGGACCTATCCGATCGGGCCGGTATCGAAGGCTCCGCTCTTTCAAATTCTCTTCGAGCGATTGGCGGCGCATGGTCGGCGATATGGCACGCGGCTGCCGCTCTACTTGATGACCAGCCTGGCCACGCACCAGGAAACGGTCGCTTATCTTGACGAACACCAGCGATTCGGCGTCGTGGCCGACGATCTGCGCATTTTTTGCCAAGGCCAGATGCCGGCGGTCGAGGCGTCGACCGGCCGCGTGTTATTGGAATCGGCCGGCCGCATCGCGCTTAGCCCCGACGGCCATGGTGGAATGCTTGCGGCCCTTGCCACCAGCGGTGGATTGCAAGACATGCAGTGTCGCGGGCTGCGGCACTTGTTCTATTTTCAGGTCGATAATCCGTTGGTGCCAATCGGCGATCCGGAATTCTTGGGCTACCATCTTCTCAGCGGTTCGGAGATGTCGACCCTGGTGGTCGCGAAGCAACGGCCCAAAGAAAAGCTTGGCGTTTTGGCGGCCATCGACGGACAAGTGCGGATCATCGAATACAGCGACATGCCCGACGACGTGGCTCACGAGCGCGACGCGAGCGGCGGACTACGATTTTGGGCCGGCAACACGGGGGTGCATTTCTTTGAGCGCGAGTTTCTCGAACGAGTGCAACACAGCGCCGCGGGATTGCCGATGCATCTGGCGCGCAAAAAGGTGTCGTGCGTCGCGGTCGACCGCGATACTTCGCCGGGCACTCGCGTGGAGCCCGACGCGCCGAACGCGATCAAGTTCGAACGCTTCGTGTTCGACCTGTTGCCCGAAGCGCGGCATGCGATCGTGGTCGAATCCGACGCAGCCCGAACCTTTGCGCCGGTGAAGAATGGTCCTGGCGAGCCCACCGATTCGCCCGAGGCTGCGCAGGCGGCAATGATCCGGCTGCACACGGAATGGCTTCGCGCCGCCGGGGCCGAGGTCGCGCCCGACGTGCCGGTCGAAATCAGCCCGCTGTTTGCCCTTGATGCCGCCGAACTTGCGGACAAGATCCGGCCGGGTTTGCGGCTGACGGAGCCAAAGTACTTTTGTTAGCTTGGGACGGTTAGAATTGGTAGCTTGGCCATTCCGCCCGGGCATCAAGTGATTTTCCACACCGCGGTGCGTTTTCATGTTGCATGCCGTAATCATGGCCGGCGGATCGGGAACTCGGTTTTGGCCGGAAAGCCGTGCCGCATGGCCGAAGCAGTTGCTGCCACTCTCCGGAACGCGGTCGCTGATTCAAGACACGGTGGATCGGTTGGGCCAACTCGTGCCGCCGGAGCGAATCTTGATCGTCACGGCAGCGCGGCTGGTCGAAGCGGTGCGAGGCCAATTGCCCGAACTCCCCGCCGCGGCCGTGATCGGCGAACCGTGCAAGCGCGACACGGCGCCATGCATCGGCTTGGCCGCATTCCGCATCAGCCGCGGCGATTCCGATGCGACGCTCGCCGTGATGCCGGCCGATCATGCCATTCTGCCCGCCCAAGCGCTGCGCGATGCGATCCACTGCGCCGCGGACCTGGTCGACCGCCAACCGGAACGGATTGTCACCTTCGGAATCAAGGCGACCTATCCGGCCGAAAGTTTTGGCTACATCGAGCGAGGCGAGCCGGTGGAATTGCCCGTCGAGCCAGCGAGTGGCGCGGCTTGCCTCGCGTTCGAAGTCGCGCGGTTCAAAGAAAAACCGCCGGCCGCCGTGGCGCGAGAGTATTTGGCCTCGGGTAATTTTTATTGGAACTCGGGCATTTTTGTCTGGAAGGCCCGCACGATTCTCGCCGCGCTCGAGCAGCATCAGTCCGAGCTATTCGGCCGACTGCGCGCGATCGCGGCCGCCGACGGCACGAGCGAATTCCAAGCCACGTTCGAGCGGGAGTTTGCCGCGATCCGCGGCATTTCGATCGATTATGCCATCATGGAGCGTGCGCCGGATGTCGTTGTGATCGAAGCCCCGTTCACGTGGGACGACGTCGGAAGCTGGCAGGCAATGGCTCGGCTGCGCGGAGTCGATACGCAGAATAATACGATCGCCGCCGACCCACACATTGCCGTCAACACCAGCGGCACGATCCTCCGTTCGGTCGACCGGCATCTGATCGCGGCCGTCGGGCTGAAAGACATGATCGTCGTTCACACCCCCGATGCCACGCTCGTTGCCAGCCGTCACGATGAAGAAGCAATCCGGCAGGTTGTAAAGCAATTGGAAGAACGCGGCTGGACGGAATATTTGTAGGGCGAAAGCGCGTAACGTAGCAGGCACATTCCATGTGCCGTAGCATAAAGTAGCAGGCACATTCCATGTGCCGTAGCATGTCGAAATGTGCAGCAAATATTGTCAGGACCGCCTCGCTGTTTTCGCGAACGGCACGCGCGGAGAGCTTGTGAAAGAATGGGGACGGACTCCAAACTCGCTTGATGAAACATCGGCAAAACCGATTGGCGTGAGGTGCCTGTCCCCATTCTTTCACATCCTCGGAATGTGCTACTGAATGTCGGCAAATCTGCAAAACTGGCCCGGTCGATTGGCGGCGGTGGATTACGGCACCGTGCGGATCGGTGTTGCAATTACCGATCCTGAGCGGCGGTGGGTGAATCCACTGGCGAACTACACGCGGCGCGATACCGCCGCTGATGCCGAATGGTTTCGTAAGCTGGCTGTCGAAGAACGAATCGTGCGGTTCGTCGTTGGCTTGCCGCTGCATCTCGATGGTCGGGAGAGCCAGAAATCGATCGAGGCCCAAGAATTCGGACGCTGGTTAACCGAGACGACGGGCGTGCCGGTGGTGTATTTCGACGAGCGATTCACGTCGTCCGAAGCGGAGCATCTTTTGGCCGGCGCGAAGATGACCAAGAAACGCCGCAAGGCTCGTCTCGATAAGCTGGCCGCTCATATTCTGCTCTCGGCCTATCTCGAAGCCGGCCAACCGGAATCGCAGGAGCCGCGCGGATTGGACTAGCCCGGATTATTCATGTCACAGGAATTCGCGACACGCTGCGGAATCGTAGCCCGAAGCGTTAGCGAGGTTGCGCGCCGCTGGGCCTTCCATCTTCGTCGTCACTCAAGCGGCGCACTGGATCGCGCAAAGCGACAACGTCTGTCAGCGCGCTTCCTTGCCAACGCTTCGGGCTGGTGTGGCGCCATGAATAATCCAGACTAGCCGCGGCTCGGCGGTTATTGGCTCCTTGTCCAGCGCAGCACTGGGCCTTACAATCCGGTGCGGCATGAACCCGATCGAGCTGGATTGAATGTGCGTTATGTTGCAGCGTAAGCCAGTTTTTCCACATGTGATCGAGATCAACCACCAAGCTGGACAACGGCTGGGGTGCAATGTCTACCTTGTTTACGACGCCAATGCGTGGCTGCTGATCGATGTCGGCTTTCAAGACACGGCCGACGAAATCTTGGAGCTGATCCGGCAGCTTGATTTCCCGCTGTCGCAATGCCAGACGATCATCGCCACGCACGCCGATGTCGACCATATCCAGGGCCTCGCCCGTTTCAAGCAAGCGTTGAAGACGAGCGTCACCGGCCACAGGCTGTGCGCTGAAACCTTGGCTCGCGGCGATCGCATCAAAACGTTTGCCGAAATCGAAGCTCAAAATATCCACATGGAAATGCCTCCGGTCGAAACGGAGCACTTGGTCGACGATGGAGAGCGGATCGCGGTCGGAAGCCTAAGCCTCGAAGTGTGGCACACGCCGGGACACACCGATAGCCAACTGTCGTTTCGCCTGGGCGACCTGCTGTTCAGCGGCGACAATATCTATCGCGATGGCTGCGTCGGAGCGATCGATGCTCATCATGGCAGTGATATTCCGGCATTCATCCGCTCGCTCGAGCGAATTCGCGGCAGCGATGTGAAATGGCTATTGCCAAGCCACGGTCCGATCTTCCGCAAAGACAACGCCCTGCTGGATCGGGCGATCGAGCGGCTGAAAACGTATCTGCACATGGCCGATTTCGGCACCTGCGCGATCGATTGGCCGCTATTGGAGCAATGGGACATCGAGTTGGCAGAAGGCCGGTTGCCGGCCTGACGGCTTGCTTACGCACCGCCATCGTAGGTCAGCGCTCTCTAGCCTGACGCGGCCGCGTGTGTTCTCACGAATCGCCCAACACGCGTTCGCCGCGGATCAAGTCTTCGAACGTTTGCCGGCTGCGGACCAGATGGGCTTCGCCGCGGTCGATGAGAACCTCGGCGGCCAGCGGCTTGGAATTGTAGTTCGAGCCCATCACGAAGCCATACGCCCCGGCGATTTCGAGTACCAGAAATTCGCCCACTTCGGCGGCCGGCAACGATCGGGTGCAAACGATTCCGCCTTCCTCTTGCGTGAAGATATCGCCCGATTCACAGAGCGGACCGCCGACCACCACGTCGTGCATCGGCCGGTCGCCCGACGCCTCGCTGCCGCTTGCTGGGGCGATCGACATCGGGTGATACGCGCCGTATAAGATCGGCCGGGCAAGGTTGTTGAAGCCCGCATCGAGCAAATAAAACATGTTGCTCCCCATCCGCTTCACCGCCCGGATCTCGCTCACGAGATAGCCCGATTCGGCCACGAGGTATCTTCCCGGTTCGATTTCAAGCGACAATTTGTGGCCAAACCGATCTTCAAGCCGGCGGCGAACCGCGTCCCATAATCCGAAATAGGCCTTGAGATCGACATAGGATTGCGACTCGCGATACGGCACCGGCAAACCGCCGCCGGCGCTGATCGTCGTCAGCGAACGGCCCACGTCGGCCGCGGCCCGCTCCATCGCTCCGCACACCTGCCGCAAGTGTTCTAGATCGGTGCCAGAGCCGATGTGCATGTGCAGGCCGCTGATTTGCAGGCCGTGAAAATCGGCGAGCCGCAGGCATTCCGACAACTGCTCGTGCCAAATTCCGTGCTTCGACTGCTCGCCGCCGGTGTTGGTCTTTTGGCTATGGCCGTGGCCGAAGCCGGGATTGATCCGCAGCGTGATCTTGGCGCCGGGCATCCGGCGCCCGAACTGCTCGATCATATCGGGCGAGCCGCAATTGACGTGCAAGCCCAGCTCGACGACAAGCTCCATCGAAGCGCGGTCGAAGATATCGGCCGTGTACACGATCGGCGGTGGATCGCCGTGCGGCGAGTAGCAGGCCGCGAGCGCGCGTCGCACTTCTCCCTCGCTCACCGCGTCGACAACCACGCCCTTGCGGCGGATGAAATCCAGGATCGCCAGATTCGAGCAGGCCTTTTGCGCGTAGCGAATCACATCGAATGCCGCAAGATCGGCGATCCGCTCGGCAATCTTTGCGGCGTCGTAAACATAGAAAGGCGTGCCGAATCGGCCGGCCAACTCGGCAACCGGCAGACCGGCGATATGGTTGCGAATCAAAGTTGTGGGCATAAGGGGAAATAATCAAACGGGCGGACGAATCGAAAACTCGAGACGGCGATTATTTGTCCACAGTAAGCGTGAGCCGTCCGCGCGGCAAGCGGTCGCGAGCATTTCTAGAACTCTCCTGCTGCCAGTCCGTGATTGCATCCGAAATCTGAGCCTGAAAGGCTCATTCCTGCAGCCCAGGGCGGAGACGCATGAGCGGCGCAGCTTTGGGGAAGCAGTGCGACACGTTTGTCCCGCCCTGAAGGGGCCGTTCCACAATTCGCGGCGTCTTGTTGAACGGCCCTGACAGCGCCGACGCGTCGTGCGGGCGGTTAACCCAGGACCTCGGCCGCCTGGCGCGGCTCCGGCCTGGGCTGTTAGAATCGGCCTTCAGGCCGACGTTTTATCCTGCCCTGCGTGAATACTGTGGGGAATGCTAAGCGCAAGGCCGTGGGCATGGCACCCTGCGAAACTGAATCGCTCGGTCCCAGTCTATCGTGCCGCCAAACGAACTGTTTTTGCGGTCGGCTCCGGTGCAGTGAGCGATTTGAGGAACACGGTCACCTGATTGCGTTCTCCCGGTTTAAGTTGGAAGAATTTCAGGGCCGACGACGCGCCTTGGCCGCCGTGGAAGGCGATCGCTTGTTCGAGCGTGTCGGCGCGGCCGTCGTGCAAATAGGGACCCGAATCGCGAACGCCCCACAGCGGCGCGGTCCGCCATTCTTGACGCAATGCGCCGACCAGCTTCGCCAATTGCTGCGGCGTCATTTTCGCCTGGAATTGCTGGACGGGCTGGCCGGGGCCAGCAAATGGTGCCAAACCGCCCGCCGGAGCGACCGCCATCGGGGAATCATCCTGTTCCTCTTCCGGAGCGTCGGGCGTGAACACGCCGTAGTTGCCCGAGTCGCCCAATTCCGGGCCCATGTCGTGCAACAACAGATCGCTATACAGGCCGCTCACTACACCCACCTTTTCGACATGGCAATTCGCGCAGCCGACGCTGGCGAAGAGCTTGTGGCCGGCGCTGATCGTAGCTGCTTCTTGGGCGGTGGCCGGCTTGCGTTCGGTCGGCGCCGGCAGGTTTCGCAAGTAGCTGACCAAAGCGTCGCACTCGGCTTTGTTCATATCCAAGCCGGGCGCTTTGTAGTTCGGCTTGAGCGGCACGCCAGCCTGCTCGTGGCCGGGCACGTTCAAACCGAGCTCGACCGCGCAGGCGGTGAGAGCAAAATCTTCGAGCGACGGTTTTTGAGCCTTCCAACCAAAGCGGCCGATCTTGCCGTCTTTTTGCTTCGCTGGCCGGCCGGCCACGTCGGGATATTTTTCATGCTCGGCCTTGGCCAGATCGACGATCGTCTTTTCCGGAATCGCGTCGATCAACCCGATGCCGAACAGGGCAATTGGATTTCGTTGCGAATGACTGATTTGCACGTTGCCGGTTTGAAATGTGGTGTTGAACGTTCCCGAATGCTTCATTTGCACTTCGTTTTGCAAGATGGCAGCTTCCGAATTCGTTGCGACCTGCTGGGTGATTGGCGGCGCCGAGGCAATGGTCGGGCCGGCCGGCGGAGCGAGATCGCTTTCCACATCTTTGGCGGGGGTGTTCGGATTCGTGACGGTTTGGCCACCTTCCACCGTGACCGTAAGATTGCCGCTTGCAACGGTCGGCGGTGGCACATCGGTTGTGGTGACAGGAGCAACCGCGGCCGGTTCGGCGAGAGTATCCATGAACGGATTCGAGGGCTGCCCGCTAAACACGCCTTGCCGCCATTGCTGGTATTTCGGGTCTGTGCCGAAATGGTGCAGCACGACGCTGCGGGCTGTCGCGAAACCCGGATGGATCTTCATTAATTCCTTCTTCGCCCGTTCCTTGGCCAGCTTCCTTTCCGCGGTCGTCGGCTTGCGCGGAGCCGCAACCGGCTTGGCGTTTGCCGTAGGCTGCACGGGCACCGGTGGGGCTAGGCCGCCAAACGCCAGATTGAACAATCCTTGCGGCAACGTTTGCGGCGGAGGAACAAACTGCGGCGGCGCGTCGTTTACCGAAATGCTGAAAGCCGTGATGATATCGACATTCTTGCTCGCCGGCCCGGCGCCGCCGACACCCCCTTGGTTGTGGCAAGCGATGCAAGAGCTATCGTTGAACACCGGTCCCAAGCCATCGCCGCCGTGGGCCCGCGAATCATTCGGTAGCCATTCGCGGGCAAACAATTCGGCCCCGTCGGGCGCTGCTTCAGGTTTCGCCGCGAGGTTCGCGTTTGCGGCCGGCTTTGCTGCCGCTTGTTTTGCCGTAGGCCGCTGGGGGACTGGCTCCGTCGCAAAGGCCGACTGGCGCGAGATGCTGAACAGCGAGCACGCGGCCGCCAACGCCGCTGCCGCAAAAACCGCCGCCCGCAATTTGGCCGCGACTGCAAAACGCGATTCAGCCCGGTTCGCGCGCATACGACACCTCAATGTGTAAAGAGAAGAGATCGAAATCCAATTCGACGGCAAGCGATAGATGCCCGCCTTCTGCCGACCGCATTATAAAGCGTGAATTTCCGAGAACACAAGGAAATCTTAGGGGGTGCAGTTTGGTTTTCACGAACTCGGCAATTTAGCGCCTGGCAGGTTCAGCGGATTCAATGATCGTCGGCGGCGCCGGGCGGACCGAATCGGCGCGGGCGAACGTGAACGCACCTACCCATAATGGAAGCATGCCCGACATCGTCGGGTCGAGCGGAAGCGATTGCCGGCTCACATAGAGAAAACCGTTTTTCTCTCGCGAGAGCGTGCTGATGCCGGGCTCGACATGGCGGAGCAGCGAGGCCAGCGAGGGAAGCATCGACGCGTTGACATCGAGCCCCTCTTGCTGCATGTGCGACGCCGCAATCGTGGCGAAGATTTGCAGCACGGGGTAAGTAATCTTCAACGTCGCCGCCGTGTCTTGATAGGTGATCAACACGGGGCTCGCCGCTTTGAGTTTCTCGGCCACGACCGGGATGTCGGCCAGCGACCCGGCTGCCGGATCGCGCGAGAGATAGGCACGGATGTTTTGCGGCGAAAGCGAAATGATCCATTGCTTGTCGGTGATGCACCATGCCGGCGCAAAGGGAATTTCTCCACCCGGCACGTTGAGATAATAGATTTTCTGCTTTTGAAACGTCGTCTCCTCAATCGCCGCACCGCTGCTGGCGCCGACCGGATTCTTGCGCACGAATTCGACGAATTGCTCGTTGGTTTTCACCAGCCGGTCGTGGTCTTTCACGGAGGCGACCATCGTCAGCCCCGTGATGATCAAACCCCCTTCGCCCGGCGAATTGTAAACGCACCACGAGTCGCCGAGCGTTTGCAAGAAATCTTCCTGCACGCGAAACCCGAGCGCCGATTCCATTTGCTTGACCCCGTCGGCCATCTGCGCTCCGGCGCCGGCGTCGATCGTGCTGATGCCGGACAAGATTGTTTTCCACACTTCGGCCGGCGGCACGCGGGCTGCGATGGCGAAAGACGCATCCTTGGGGATTGGCACTAAATCGGCGGCCGTGAGCGGAACCGAGCCGAACCAGGTCAACAGCCCCCTTGGCTCGCCGTCGAATTGTAGCCACGACTTGCTGACACAGCCGGTGCCGTCCAGACCGCTGACATTGGCAAACCCGGCGACTTGATCCACGCCCGCGGCGTGCAAAGCAGCTTGACCTTGCAGGCCCAGAAACGGCGCTGCCGTGGCGAGCACTTTCTTGACGTTGAGATAGTGCACGGTGCCGATGCGCTCGACCGGCAGCTTTTTCTTGAGCGCCACGAGCCAGTCGGGCGTTGGCCCAGACAGGCGCGTCGAGATCGCATCGGCCGAACCATCGCCGATACCGACGATGAGGTACTTTCCGCGAAAGCCCCATTCCACGGTCGGGACCCCCGGCGGCGTGGGGAGCTTGTTCCATTTCACGGAAGCCGGGGCCTGCGCGACTGCTGTGGCCCCGCCGTTTGCGTTCGGCCCCAGCAGCATCTGTTCCAGTTTTTCAAGAGTCGCCTCGACCTGGGCGGTATCGTCGCCGGTGCCGACGACGATTCCGCCGGCGACGGCTGGCCCGAGTGGCCCGACTTCGGCCTTGGATATGAAAGCAGCGACCGGACGCGTCAGCAGCATGTGGAGCAAGCCCGGGCCTTCAGCGCCGAGCAGCTTGCCTTGCGGTGTCGGCGGAGCTCCTTTGCGAATCGCAGCAGCCAACGCCCGACCAACGTCGCGTACGAAATTGCGCACTTCCGGCTCTGCCGCGAGCTGCTCCGTTTGATTCCTACTTTTGGGATCCGGTTCTGCAACGCCTGAGGCGGTGAAATACCAAACGCAATCCGCCGGAGCCACATGTGCCATCACCGGGTCTTCAGGCAGCGGCGGCACCGCCAACGGGACGCCAGCTCCGCCGCCCAACAACATCACCAGGAGCCAGCTAAACGGAGTGGCGACAGCCATGAGATTACTCCTGGAACGGAGATTCCGAAAATGGAGCGAAGAGCAAACCGCTTGCGAGCATACGCGGCAGCAGTAGAAAAGTCCACTATTTCGGTCGGTCGCCTACCCCGCAGCTTAGCGCGATTCTTCTGTCGATGCGTACAAGCGGCCGGCGGCGATGTATTGCTCGACGGCCCGAGGCGTCCGGTAGCGAATGCTCAAGCCGGCCGCGGTTCGGCGGCGAATAGCGCTCGCGCTCAGTTCCACCAGCGGCATCTCGACCGCCAAGCGGCGAATCGCTTCGAGCCGATCGGCGGAAATCAGTGTTGCCAGCGGTGAAAAATCGGGCGGCGGACCGCCGGCTCGCCGCACCGCCACCGGCAAGGCCAGCGCGCAGATCCGCGCCGGATCGCGCCATGTCGCCAGTTCGGCGAGCGAATCGGAGCCGAGCAAGAGAAAGAGTTCGCTGGCCGGCAGTTGAGCGTGCAGGGCCTCGAGCGTATCGACCGTGTAGCTGATTCCGCCGCGATCGAGTTCCATCGTCGAAACGACGAACGCCGGTTGGCCGCCGGTCGCCAGCCGCAGCATATCGACGCGCTTCATGCCGTCGGTCAGCTCGGAGCCGCGCTTGTGTGGCGGATTCGCCGCCGGTATGAACCACACTTGATTCAGGGCAACCTGCTCGCGGCAACATTCCGCGAGAAGCAGATGCCCATAGTGAACCGGATCAAAACTGCCACCGAACAGACCGATACGCATGGGCAACCACCAATGTGCAACTTGAGGAAAGGATTTTCGCCAAACGGACAAAGCGGCGCCATCCCCACGGCTTTGCGTGGGCATTGCTTTTGGCAGTTTTACCGGCGGCTAGCGCCTTGCCGCTCACGCGCGTGAACGGCAAGGCGCTAGCCGCCGATTACACGCCCGCTTAGGGGCAATGGGCATGGCATCCAGTTATCGGCGACCGCCGGCGATTAGCCGCTCGCCATGATCTCGCGCAGCGATTCGGTCAATCGCGAAATATCGGCCTCATTGGTGTAGGCATGCGGGCTGATGCGCAAGCCGCCGCCGCGCACGCTCAACACGACTCCGCGCTGCAATAGTTGCCGTGCCGCTTGGGCCAGGTCCCGGCCGGGAAGATTGAATCGCACGATTCCCGAATTGTGCGCAGATTGATCGCGATGGCTTGTCACCACGGCGCCGATTTCGCCGAGCCGGCGGCAGGCCACGCCGGTCAACGCGAGAATTCGCCGGCCGATCGACTCGGCGCCAAGTTCCAGAAGCAATTCCAGGCTGGCCGCCAGACCGAGAAAGCCGACCATGTTCGTCGCCGCCCCTTCGAATCGGGCTGCGGTGTCTTTCAGGCGGATTTCGATGCGCGTGTAATCGGAAGCGTTGGTCATGCTGCCGTGCCCAAGGCAGGGAACTCGAAGCCGGTCGAGATGCTCGCGGCGGATGAAGAAGAGCCCGGCCGCTTCGGGGCCCAACATCCATTTTTGGCCGCCGGCGGCGAGAAAATCGATGCCCAATTGATGCACGTGGATCGGGAATGTTCCGAGTGCTTGAATTGCATCGACAAACAACAAGGCCCCCCGGCGATGCGCAATCTCCGCCGTGGCCGCCAGATCGTTTCGCCAACCGCTGGCGTAGCCGACCCAACTAATCGTCAGGATTCGCGTCCGCTCGTCACACGCATCGGCCAGACGATTCAGATCGACTCGGCCATTGTCGGTCGGCACTCGACGTGTCTCGACGCCGCGGTAGGCTTGGTTGATCCAGGGATACAGGTTCGCCGGAAATTCGTCCGCCAGCGTCACGACATTGTCGCCCGACTGCCAGGGAAATCCTTCGGCAACGATGTTGATTCCTTCGGTCGTGCTGCGCAAGAGGGCGATTTCTTCGGGAATGCCGCCGACAAGCTGCGCCGCAATCGTGCGCAGCGATTCATAGTGCGCCTTGAATTTCAACCACGAGGCAACCCCGTTTTCCGCTTGCTCCTCGGCCCAAGCGACGACCGTGTCCGCCGACGGGCGCGGCAACGGCGAAACCGCAGCGTGGTCGAAATACGCCCAACGGCCGACGACGGGCATTTGACGGCGGAAGCGGTCCCACTTCGGATCGTCGGCTAGCTCGGCGGTCATATGGCGGATGCTCCGGCTCTTGGCACGGGAAACGAATTCTGATCACGGCCTTCGGCCGTCCGATTGGCGATATAGTGAATTCTGACACTTCGGAGCGACAACGCCAGTCATCCACGCTTCCGCGATCGGGTCGCGCGGTCAAGTGCCCCGCCGCGCGGGGCGTATGCAGGGGCCAATTCGCCGGCCAATAGGATGGATCGTTTTTGGCGCCTGTATTCCGCCGCTTTCGCCCAAACCCGTTGCCGGTTAATCTGTTGCCACCGTTAAAATCGGCCCATTGCAAGCGAATGGGGGCACCCGCCAGTGACTATCGAACCTCATCCTCACGAACGTTCGGCAAGGAAAATCGGGCAAAATGGGCGAGTGACAGCGTTTAGGCTTGAACTATACTGGGAAAGCTTTCATAACGTGGAAAATATTTCCATCCGCTTCCGGCCAACTCTTCCTCGGACCCAATGCCGATTTCTACTCTAAGCTCATTCTCCATTCGCAAGTTGTCCCTCCTGAGCCGGCAGCCGCGAGGAAGCACCTGATGGCCAAGACTTTGACCGTGCTTGGGATGGTGGTTGCCGTCCTAGTGCTTGCGGTGTTTGCACTCGATTTGTCGATCAAATTCCCCTTCGAGCGGGTGAGCGTCGCCATGGATGTCGTGGCAATCGCCTGCGCGGGAATTCTCGGCTATTTGAGTTGGACCACCTACAAGGAACAACTGTAGGGGCAAGAGAACAGGGGCCCAGGAGTCGGAAATGGCAGGCAACGGCGTGCTGGGATCACGCTGCTCGGAGGATCGATCCGCTCGCCCGCACCGGCGCTGGCCCAGAAAGCTGCGAGATTGCTGCCGCGATTGGGCAAACCCGCAGTAGTCCAGCTTGCCGGCGGCCTTCGATATGCCGCACGATGCCGGGCAATCCGCCCAAGCGGTCGGCTCCATTGCCGGACGAGATCGCCGCGATATCGACAGCCAAGTGCAGCGAAGCTTGATTCCGAATCGATCGATCGATGGCACATCGAATCCGGCTTGCCGAGCGCCACTCTGAGATCCGGCCGGGCCCGGTCAATACAAAGTCGGGCGAAACGAGCCATAGCCCATAGCGCAAAGGCAAGATTCCGGCAGCGTTCTTGCTCGGCGATGCATCGCGCGCCGGCGAGCGAACGGCTGTGAAACCATATTTCCCGAGCAATTCTGCCGGCGCCGCGGCCGCCTCGCCAAGCGCCACGGTCGAAATCGAAATTCCAGCGCAGCGGGCTCGGGCAGTGCGAGCGAGAATCTCTGCAACCAATCGGCTGCGCGCGGCGGTCAGTGGGCTAGAATCGGCGAGATGCCCGTCGTCATCAACTCGCAATCCCGCTACGTGACCGATTCCGGCGGCGAGCGCTTGGGCAAGCGTGGGATCGCCGACCGGATCATTGGTAAACCACGTCGCCGACATGCCGGCGGCGTTGAGGTGCTCGAGTACGCGTCCGGCCGTTTTTAATGTGCGAGCAGGCCGATTGCTACTGATTTCCAAAGGGGTCGATGGCAAATCGATGGAAATGAAAAGCAGCGCGCCAAGAGATTGAGAACGCATCGCTGAATATCTCGCGGATCCAAAAAGTGGGCTGAACGGCTGCACGCGATCCGTTGCGATTCGCATTTTTGGAACTCGACTCTTTCCCGGCCCCGACTGCATCAAAACGCCGGTGGGCCAATCAGGCTACGCCGCTTTTCGCCTTTCGCAAGAAGCCTTGCCGCTCGCAACGATTTTGACGGCCACAGGTAGGTCAGGCTTTCCAGCCTGACATTCCTCGGCTTCGTCAGCCTCGAAAGGCTGACCTACGGCAATCCGTGTCACTACCACACCGCCCCGTCGCTTGCGATTCGCGTGCGCGGTGATTAGCATGGGCGAATCGCGCCCCGGCCGACTCCCCGCCTGCCTCCCTCCCCCCCACACGCCCGCTGGAGATTCTTTGATGCCTGCCGCACGGCAGTCCGTTACGGGCAATCGTTGGCCCGATTGGTTTCGATTCTTCCAACCACGGTGCTTCGTTCGCTCGCGTCGACCGCGGCAAGTGCTGGGAAGATGGTGTTCGCTCGGAGTGATTTCGTTCGTCGCGATATCGCTGTTTGCAGCGAAGTGTGGAGCGGCCGCAGGCGGCGCTGCAGACTCGCTCGACGATGAGGAGCCCGCCAAATCGCCTGGGCTTATCGCCACGTACACGATTGGGGCCGACAACGCCAACGCGAAAGCGCCGGCAGTTCGCCGCTACGAAAGCGTGCCGACATTTCTGCTTGGTTCCGGCGAATCGCCCGATCCGCGCTTGCCGATAAAGGGTTGGCAAGTGACGTGGGACGGAGTGATCCAGGTGTTGCATCCGGGCAAGTATCGATTTTCGGCAGCGCACAGCGGGCCGCTCAAGATTGTGCTGGATGGCAAAGCGGTGTTGGATCAAGCCGAGCCAGGCCAGCATTCGGCGCCTGGGGCAGAAGTGCAACTGGCGTTTGGAACCTTGCCGATTCGGATTTCCTTCCGATCACAGCAGCCGGCAACGTCTTTGAAAATCTACTGGCAATCGGATTCGATCGCCCGCGAGCCGCTGCCGGCCAAATCGCTGGGGCACACCAAGGCGTCGCCGCCGATCATCGACGCGTTTTTCGATGGCCGGCTGGCAGTGGAAGAACATAGCTGCGTGGCATGCCACAAGCCGAGCGACGCGGTGAAATTGTCAATGTCGCTCATCACGCGCCCCGGCCCGCGGCTGACTGACGCCGGCGAGCGGCTGAACGCCGCGTGGATCTACCATTGGCTCGACAATCCGCAAGCGATACGGCCGGAAGCCGTCATGCCGCGGCTTTTTGGCGACGACGAGCATGGCCGGCTCGAGCGATATGCCGTGGCCGTGTATTTGGCCTCGCAAGGCCATCCGCTGGCAGCGGAACCGGTCGAAGGTGAATCGCAGTTGGTTGCCCGTGGCGAGCGGCTTTACAACCAGACCGGCTGCATCGTGTGCCACGAAAGACATGGCTCGCAAGAAGCACGAGCGACGTTGCATGGATTGTGCCAAAAGACCACGCACACTTCCGTGGCCGCGTATTTGCAAAATCCGGCCAGCGTCGATCCAGCCGGGCGCATGCCGAGCCTCAGCCTCGACAAGGCCGACGCCACGAGCCTCGCGCTCTATTTGATCCGCCGCGATGAGCCGACGATGAAATCGCTCAATCTGCCTGCGGCACCGGCCGTGGCCGGCCTGCAGGAAGCCTTGGGTGCGGCGGAAAAATCCGGCGGCGAGCTCTCCGCCGAAGAGGCCGTCAAACTGGCGACAGAACCGGTCGAAACGCGGCTTGCCGCGCTCGGCCGGCAAGTCATGGTGAGCAAGAACTGTGCGGCTTGCCACGAATTTACTCCTGCCGGCGAAAAGAAGCCGCTCGATCGCACGTTCGCGGTGAACGACTTCGCCGCGATCGCCAAAGCGCCGGCCGGCGGATGCCTGGGAAATCATTCGGCCGACGGCAAAGTGCCACAATTTGGCCCGATGCTCGATCGCCGCGCCGTGGTCGAGTTTCTGAAGCAATCGCTCGCCGCGCCCGGTTCTCCTGCCCCGGGCGAATTCGCCCGGCTGACGCTCGCGAGACTGAATTGCACGGGTTGCCATCAGCGCAGCGGCTTTGGTGGATTGACCAAGGATGTGGTGGCAAAGATCGCCGAAAACGCCTCGCCGGAAATGGCCGAAATGGTCAGCCCGCCGCCGTTGACGGATGTTACCGACAAGCTTCTGGCCACGTATATCGACGCAGTGTTGTTCGACGGCCGGCGGTCGCGCCCTTGGATGAGCTTGCGGATGCCACAGTTCTCCAAGCCGATGATCGCCGTGGTGCCAGCCGGTTTGGCAGCCCTTGATGGTGATCCCTTGCGCCACGAGCCGCAGCGATTCGCCGACGACAAAGCGATGGACGACGCGGGCCGCACGCTCGTCGGCGCAAAAGGCTTCGGCTGCACGAAATGCCACGACATGCTTGGCAAACCGAGCGGCGGCACGCGCGGGCCCGACCTGTCGCTCGTGGCCGATCGCGTGAATTTCGATTGGTTCGACCGCTGGATGATCGACCCGCAGCGAATTCAGCCGGGGACGCGGATGCCGACCGTGTTTCTCAACGGCGTCAGCCCATATAAGAACATCTTGGATGGCAATGCAGAGCGCCAGCGGCGGGCGATTTGGTCGTATCTCTCACACAGCAAGAGTCTGCCGCCGCCGGAGGGCTTGGAGAATGAAAAGCCGCCCGAGGTGGTTCAGCAAACTGCCGCCGGATATGAAACGGTGCGTTCGTTCATGCCCGATCTGTCGGCCCGGGCGATGGCGATTCGCTACGCCAACGGTGTGCACCTTGGCTACGATCTGCAAGCCTGCCGATTGGCGTATTCGTGGTCGGGCGGCTTCGTGAATATGGGGCCGGCGTGGAACGATCGCGGCGGCAATAAGCTCCAATTGAAAGGGCCTGTGTTCTGGAAATCGCCCGGCGGATTTCCTTGGGATGTGACCCCCTCGTCGTCGCCGATTCCGGATTTTTCGGGCCGAGACAAAGACATTTCGCTCGGCGCCATTCTCAAACTCGACGCGCCATTTCAACCGACGCGATTGGACTTCCGCGGCTACCAGCTCACTCCCGGCGGCCCGACCTTCCGCTACGAACTGCAACTGGGCGCCGGCGAGCGGGCAAGATTCCACGAAACCGTCGTCTCGCTTCACACCGATCTGGCCAACGGCGTGCTGCGCGATGCGACGGTCGAAACGCCTGCCGGCCGCACCGTGTGGCTCAACGCCGCCGACGCCGACGAAGCGCCTCAGTGGACGACGGCCGACGGCCATTCCGGGCAACTCGACGAAATCGACAAGACCGCTCCGGCCGATGCGGTGGTGCGTTGCAAGCAAGACGGCAAGCCGGTGCTATTGCATTTGCGATCCGCTCCGGAAGGAACCGTGTGGCAGGCGATGAAGCAAGGCGGCCGCTGGGCGGTGGTGTTGCGCGATTCGTTGAACGGCAGCGCGACCGAAGCCCGATTGGTGCTGGCCGTTTTGTGCCCAGTGAACCCTGCTGCGGCCGAACCGGTTGCGGCAGGCGAAGCGAAAGCGAAGTAGGCCACGGCTGACCGACGGAAGAAAAGAAGCATGACACGGTCCGCCCCCCCGGCGGCGCTGCAAGAGGAGACTCGATTCGATGCGATTTCGATTTTTAGCCATCGCCGCCGTGCTCGGCGGATCTGTGCTTGCTTCCTTCGCTGTCCGCGGCGACGACAAGGTCACCGATCAGCCCGAAGACAAGTTCATCTACATCAAGAAAGCCACGCGCGCGGAGACGCACGCGGCGTCGATGGCAGCCATGGGCATGACGATGCACGGCGCCGGGCCGTGGTATTTGATCGGCCCGTTCGACAGCAAGGGGCTCGCAACCGTCTATCCGCCGGAGAAGCAAATCGATCTCGATGCCCGCTATCCCGGCAAGGGCCAAGAAGCCGTGTGGCGGAAGATGGATTTTGCCGATGGCCAGGTCGTCAATCTCAAGCAGTTCAAGCAATCCGACAAGTGCATCTGCTACCTCTATCGTCGCATCGACATGCCAGCCGCGCGAAATATTGACGTGTCGCTCGGCAGCGACGACGGGCTGATGGTGTGGCTGAACGGCAAGCTAATGCTCACCGACAACGCGTTTCGCGCCTGCTCTCCGGATGAAGATCATCTCGTGCTTCCGCTGAAAGCCGGCCGGAATGATTTGCTGCTGAAGGTAAGCAATGTCAGCGGCGATTGGGCCTACTATTTCAGCGCCAGCATTCCGCAAAAGTTCGAGGCCAAGCTCAACCGGCAGCTTAACCGCGATTTTCCCCAGGGTGGCGAGGCCGATTCCTATGAAATCGACACGCTCCCAACGCCCACCGGCGAAGCCATCGAAGTCGGCGGACTGAAGTTCCGCCCCGACGGCAAGCTCTACGTCGCCACGCGCCGCGGCGACGTGTGGCTCGTGAGCAATCCGACCGACGAAGATCCCGACAAGATCACTTGGAAGCCCTACGTCCGCGGACTGCACGAGGTCCTGGGGCTGAATGTCGTCGGCAAGAATGATCTCTATCTCGTTCAGCGGCCGGAGCTGACGCTGGTTCGCAGCACGAAGGAAAACGACGTTGCCGACGACTTCACCACGATCTGCGATAAGTTCGGCCTGTCGGGCGATTACCACGAATTCATCTACGGCCCGGCCCGCGATAAAGATGGCAACATGTTTATCACGCTCAATGTCGGCTTCGGCTTCGGCCATCAATCTAAAGTGCCCTATCGCGGGTTTTGCGTGAAGATCACGCCCAAGGGCGAAATGATCCCTTGGGCCTATGGTTTGCGCAGCCCGAACGGCCTGAACTTCGCCCCCGACGGCCGGCTCTATTTCACCGACAACCAGGGCGAATGGGTACCGGCTTGCAAGCTCCAAGAAGTGCGCTACGGCGAGTTTTACGGCCATGCGGCGAGCATTCGCTGGTGGCCTGGAAAGAAAGATGGCGACAAGCCGGAAGTGGTCGAGCCAGCGATCTGGTTCCCTTATTTCACGATGAGCCGCTCGTCGACCGAGCCGGTGTGGGACACGACCGGCGGCAAGTTCGGACCGTTCGAAGGCCAATGCTTCATCGGCGAACTGACCGAATCGCTCGTCATGCGGGCGAATCTCGAAGAAGTGAAAGGGCGGATGCAGGGTTGCGTATTCCTGTTCCGCACCGGCTTCCAATGCGGGCCCAACCGGCTCGTATTCGCGCCCGACGGCAGCTTGATCGTCGGCGAAACGAATCGCGGTTGGGGCTCGGTCGGCGGCCGGCCGTTTGGCGTCGAGCGGATTGCCTACACCGGCAAGCTTCCGTTCGAAATGCATTCGATGAACATCACTCCCACCGGCTGGGATGTTCACTTCACGCAGCCGATCGACCGCAAAAAAGCCGAGGCCGCGGCAACCTATTTTCTCGAATCCTACACGTACCATTACTGGTCGACCTATGGGTCCGACGAAATCGATCGCAAACAGAACCCAATCACGGCGATCAAGGTGTCGGACGACGGCAAAACGGTCAGCCTCACCGTGCCCGAACGAGCCAAGAAACACGTCTTTCACCTGAAGTTGACCGGCCTGACCTCAGCCGACGGCAAACCGCTTCTGCACGCGGATGCCTACTACACCATGAATGAAACACCTTGAGAGGGAGGCTTTGCGGCTTTGAGCTCGAGGCCATACGACGGCTCGGAGGGGGGGGCCGAGCCCGCACCGCAAGCAAGGGTCCGATGGGCGGCGGGGCCGTAATTTTCCGTGTGAAAACGGTTTTTTTCTTCCTTGCTAGCGCTGCGGGCTCTCGCCGGGTTTCCGCCCTCTTTCGCTGCCCGCGCGGTAAATTTTGCCCGTGAGGGATCAAATCGGCCCTTGGGGGCGTCTATAATTGATGCAGCGCAATTGGCGCATGCGCCGGGGCGTCGATCATCAGGCCCCCAACGCCTGATCTACGTGGTCCGGAACCTCGAAGAGGCCGATCCTATGGCAAGCTCCTCCACCGTGTCGAAGCCGCGCGGGCCAAAACCGCCGGGCGGGGAATGGGTCGAATACGATGAATTCATCGACCGCCAAATTCGCAAGACGCGCGGACAGGTGAAGGGGGTCGAAATTGCCTCGGCATTGATGACGTTGGCGGCCGGCGCGCTGGCGTTTTTCCTCTTGGCCGCGGTGGTCGACCATTGGATTTTGCCGCACGGGCTCGGATTCTGGGGACGCCTGCTCTGCTTGCTAATGTTTTTGGGCGGCGCCGGCTACTACGCCGCCGATAAACTTCTGCCGTGGCTCATCTATCGCATCAATCCGATCTACGCGGCGCAGGCGATCGAAAAAAGCCGCCCCACGCTGAAAAATAGCCTGATCAACTTCCTCTTTCTCCGCAGCCAATCGGCCCGCATGTCGACCGCCGTGTATCAGGCCGTCGAAGAGCAGGCGGCCGCCGGCTTGTCGCGCGTCACGGTCGAGTCGGCCGTCGATCGTTCGCGATTGATCCATATCGGCTATGCGCTGCTGGCCGTGTTCATGTTGTTCGCCGGCTATTTGCTCTTTTCCCCGAAGAGCCCGTGGGACACGATCGAACGCGTCGTGTTCCCTTGGGCCGATATCGCCGTGCCGACGCGGGTCGAAATCATCGACGCGGAGCCTGGCACGCGAACGGTTTATCGCGGCGAAATGGTCGAAGTGTCGGCCGAGATCAAGGGGCTTAAGAGCGACGAACCGGTGCTTGTCGTTTATTCCACCGCCGACCACGAAGCTGTCGACCAGCCGGTGACGATGTATCTCCCGGCCGAGCGTTTCCGCTACAGCGCCAAAATTCCCGCCCCGCCGACATCCGCCCAGCAAGACGCCGGCGTGCAGCAAGACATCGACTACCGAATCGAAGCGGGCGACGCCGTGAGCCCGACCTACCATCTCACGGCCGTCACCGCTCCCACGATCGCGCTGGAAAGCGTCGATTATCAGTATCCCGACTACACCGGCCGTTCGCGATTCACGCTCAAAGGCATCGGCGACATTCAAGCGCTCGAGGGAACTCGCGTCGTCGTCCACGGCCGGGCCAATCAGGCGATCAAATCGGCCCAACTGGAATTGGACGGTCGCGACGGCCGCACCAAGCTTCCGATGCGGATCGCCAGCGATGGCCGATCGGTGATCGGCAGTTTTACGCTCGCGCTCGATCCGCACGATCGCACGTCGCCCGAGTTTTCGCACTATCGCCTGCGGCCGGAGGAGCGGGCAGAGCCGGAGCCCGTGCAATATCGCATCGAAGTGATTCCCGATTTGCCGCCGGACGTGAAATTCATTCTGCCGGAAAAAGACGACGTGGCGCTGCCGGTGAATCGCCGGCTGACATTGCGATTGCGGGCCTTGGATCCCGATTTCGCGATTTCGCGCGTGACATTGTCGTGCGAGTCCGGGCATAACCGGATATTGGAGCAGAATCTGCTCAACGAAATTCGCCGCGAGCCGATGCAGATCAATTACACGATCGACCCGGCCAAATTGCATCTGAACGTCGGCGATGTCATCGATTATTGGGCGACCGCAATGGACAATCGCGCGCCAACGCCGAACGCAACGCAAACATCGCCGCGCCGAATCCGCATTGTTGCGCCCGGCGCGCGGCAAGGCGATTCCCAAGGCCAGGGGGACGGCGCCAACCAAGGCAATGCCGCCGATCAGGCCGACAATGCTAATGCCGCCGACAATCCGAACGCCGCCAAAAAGCCGCAAGGCGACAACGCAAACCAAAACAATCCGGCCGCCGACAAGAAGCCCGACGCGAATGCCCAGCCCGACGAGGCGTCGAAGGCCGAGCCGGGCGACAAAGCGAACGACAATCCAAACCACCCCGACAACTCTGCCCCCGATGCGTCACACGATCGCCCGCAAGACAACCAATCCGCCGACAAGCAAAAGCAGCAAGACGGCCAAAAGGGTGGGGCGAAAAAAGGTCCATCGCAGCAAGATTCATCCAATTCGGACCAACTGCAGCCGAAAAACGGCAACCAAGATTCCAACGAGCAAAAAGATCCCGATAACAAGCAAAACAGTAACAATTCAAAGTCGGACAACCAGCAGCCGCAGCAGCAACAGGGCGGCGGCAACTCCGGCAAAAACGGCAGCCAAGCCGGCAAGTCGGGAGGCGACAAAGGCGGCTCGAACAGCAATTCCGACAATAACAACAACTCCAAAAGTGACAATGCCGGCGGTGGCCATTCGCCCCGGAATGACAAGTCGAGCAATCCCTCGAACGGCGATAGCAAAAGTGGCGACCAGAAAGACAGCGGCACCCAAAACAGCGGTCAGCAAAATCAGGCCTCGCAAAACGCCAATCAACCCCAGCAGCGACCCGATTCTCCTGCTTCCGACGGCAGTGACGATGCTCAGGCGCTAAAAGACGCTGTGCAGCAAATGCAGAAGGACGCCAAGAACAACTCCCAGCAGTCGCAAGGACAAAACTCGCAAGACCACCCTCAGAATTCGGCCGGCCAAAACCCGCAACCGCGCACTCCGTCGCCGCAGAACCAATCCAGCCAAAACGATAACCAACAAAACCAATCCGGCCAGAATCCGTCCGGCACCGATCAGAAACACGGAAACGAGCAGCAATCGGGCGGCCAGCGTCAATCCGATTCGCAAAAGCTGCCGAATTCCGAGCCGAAGCCCGGCGATAAAACCGGTCCGCAAAATCCGCAACAAAAGTCCGGCAGCGATGCCTCGAATTCCACTCCCGGCGGCAAGTCGCCCCACGGTCAGCAGTCGTCCGATGGCCAAAAGCCCGGCAATCAAGCCGGCAAGAATGGGGCAAGCGATAAATCGCCGAACGACAAACCGCAAGGTGGCACTCCGCAAAACGGCGACGGCCAGAATGCCCAATCCAGCGGCGGCAAGCCAAATGCCGACAAATCGAACGCCGGCAAGCCAAACGCCGGCCAAGATTCGACGCAGCAAGGCGATCCGCGAAACACCGCCGAGAAAAAGCCACCTTCCGACCAGCAGCCCGGCGACAAAGCCAACGACCAATCGAACGGCGCCAATTCGCCCAATGAAAAAGCGCCCACCGATCAATCATCGAACGGCACGAATTCAAAGTCGGGCGACAAGAACGACAAAAACGGCGCCGACAAGAATGGCGAGAAAAACTCGCGTGATTCCGAGCCCGGCCAAAACCGTTCCGCCAACGGCGAAAAGCCCAATCAAGGCAACGGCGAGCGCGCCGCCGATGGCTCGCAACCCACCGCCGACCGGCACGAAGCCAAGCCCGACCAGCAGGCGTCGAACACGAAGGCGGGCGATCCCGACAGCCACAAGGGCGAAAGCGGCGCCGGCACCGATAGCGCCAAGAACGACAAAGCCACGCCGCCAAGCCCGTCCGACGCCAGTCAACCGAAAGACCACAAAAACCAACAGCCCGATTCCTCCGGCAAGAAGGAAATCCAGAGCAAAGACTCCGGCAGCGCCTCGACCGTGAGCAAAAAAGAATCCGATTCCAAAGGAAGCCAGCAACAAGACGGCACCTACTCCGGCGGCGGCGGCAAGGGAGGCGGGCAGAACGCGAGCCAAGCCGGCAGCGGCGGCCCAGGCAAACACAGCGCGGCCGATCAGGGCAACGGCGTCGCCGATGGCCACGGCCAAGGCGACACCTCCAGCAAGGCCGGCACCGACAAGCAATCCGATCATCGCACCGGCCAATCCGGCGAAAAAAAAGGCGCCGGCTCGCAAACCGCCGCCTCGGCCGATCATCCCAGCAGCCCGAACCCATCCCAATCGCAAGAAGCCGGCCAACCGAATTCGCAAAGCGCACAAGGCCAAAGCGGAAAGAACAGGGCCGATCCCAGCGGTAAGCAGAGCGGCGGTTGGACGCCCCACGGCGGTGGCGGCGGCGCGTACGACCCCACCACGCCTCCCCCACCCCCAGCGGCAAGCAACGCCGAAGCGGCAAACCCCGAGTTCGCCAAAAAACAGTTCGACATGGCATTGGACACCCTGAAAAAAGGCAAGCCCGACTTGCTCAAGGAACTTAACTGGACTCCCGAGCAAGCCCAGCAGCTAGCCGACCGGCTCGAGCGGATGCGCCGCAATGCGGAGCTTCCGGGCCCGAACGGCGACGACGCCCGTCGGCAAATGAGCGACATCCTGCATGGCCTCGGCGCCCGCAACGGCCGCTTAGATCGCCGCAGCGGCGGCAACGCGACCGACGCGCAGCGCGGCCTGCACGATTCGCACGACGCCGGCCCGCCGCCCGAATATTCCGAGCAAGTCGATGCCTTCCAGCAAGGCATTTTGCAGAGCGGAAAGTAGGGTAGTTAGCCGGCCGCGCAAGCAACGGATCCCGTCGTCAAGCTACCGGCTCCTATCCTCCTGTCCATAGAGCGTATATTCGAGAGCAGCTGCTAAATGGCGTTCATGGTCGACGTATTCGTCCCAACCCCGATCGGTCCAATATTTAGTTCTGCCTCCGAGCTCGATCACTTTGAGTCTTTTCGTGGCTCAGGCCTTAAACTGCTCGCGCGGCCGTTCGATCGGCACGCCCGGCGCCGAAACGACGGCGTGGACATGATTCGTCCGGCAATTTACAGCATGCAGGGTCCAGTGCCGGATGGCGCAATGCTCGGCGATGACTTTTTCGACCAAGCGGCGTTGGTCGTCGCCCAAAATCAGCGCTTGTTCGGTCATCCGCAGGGCGGCGGCAAACTGCCTCGGCTTGTCGGCCGACTGCAAGCCTTAGTCGCGTTCCCACCAACCGCGTGCGTCGCCGGGAAGCCAGGTGCCGTAGGTTGTCCAAGCGCTGAAGAAGGCGATGGCCATGCGGTGATCCATTTGCTTGCGCGGCGTAAACGGTCCCTTGCTAGCGCGGCGGGCTAACAGCGGCGGCGGGCTAACGGCGGTTTCGCGCGGCAGCGCGTCAATACTCATTCGCGCTTTCGCGATCGACCAGCGACGCCGACGATTTGACGACTTGCCGCACGCGTTTCTCGCGCACTTCGCTGGCCAGCTTTTCGATCGCGGCCGAGAGGTCCATCGCGCCGAGATCGCCTTCGATGCGATCGCGGACGGCCACCGCGCCGGCCGCGGCTTCCTTTGGCCCGATCACGAACATGTAGGGAATCAATTCCAACTGGGCGTCGCGAATTTTCGAGTTGATCTTTTCCGGCCGATAATCGCCGGTGGTGCGGAAGCCGGCCGCCAAAAGCTTCGCTTCCACTTCGCGGGCAAACGATTCGGCTTTTTCGCTGAGCGACAGCACGCGCACCTGCTCCGGCGCGAGCCACAGCGGAAACGCCCCCGCGAAATGCTCGATCAACACGCCCACGAACCGCTCGAGCGATCCGAGCGGCGCGCGATGAATCATCACCGGCCGGTGCGGATGATTGTCGGCCCCCGTGTATTCCAGATTGAATCGCTCGGGGCTTGGCAGGTTGTAGTCGAGTTGCACAGTGCCGAGTTGCCATTCGCGGCCCAAGCAATCGGCCACGACGAAGTCCACCTTCGGCCCGTAAAACGCCGCCTCGCCAATCTCAGGAGTGCAGCCCGGCAGGTTCATTTCGAGTGCCACCCGCTGGATCGCCGCCTCGGCCTTGTTCCAATTTTCCGCCGTGCCGACGTATTTGTCGCTCGCCGGATCGCGGAAGCCAAGCCGGGCCCGATAGTCGCTCAATCCGAGTGAGCGGAGCACCGTTTGCGTGAAGTCGATGCAACCGCGGAACTCCTCGGCCACTTGGTCCTCGGTGCAGAAAATATGGGCGTCGTCTTGCGTGAAGCCGCGCACGCGAGTCAGCCCGCCGAGCTCGCCCGATTGCTCATAGCGATACACCGTGCCGAATTCCGCCAGCCGCACCGGCAGTTCGCGATAGCTGCGCGGCTTCGATTTGTAGATCATGATGTGGTGCGGGCAGTTCATCGGCTTGAGCAAATACTGCTCGTCGTCCGACATCACGATCGGCTTGAACTGGCTGTCGGAATAGTAGGGATAATGGCCGGAGATTTTGTAGAGATCGACTCGGGCGATATTCGGCGTATAAACGGCCTGATAGCCGCGGCGGGTGAGTTCTTCGCGGATGAAGTTTTCCAATACCCCCCGGACCGTGGCCCCTTTCGGCAGCCACAGAATCAACCCCGACCCGACGAGCGGACTGGTGGCGAACAATTCGAGTTGCTTGCCGAGCACGCGGTGGTCGCGCCGCTTGGCTTCTTCGACATCATGCAGATATTTTTCCAGGTCTTGTTTGCTGAACCACGCGGTGCCGTAGAGCCGTTGCAACTGCTCGCGCGACTGGTCCCCCTTCCAATAGGCGCCGGCGATATTCAACAGCTTGAACGCCCCAATCGCGCCGGCCGAGGGAATATGCCGCCCGCGGCAGAGATCGATGAATTCGCCTTGCCGATAGAACGACAGCGATGATTCGTTGGCGAGCCCCTGTTGGACATGCTCTACCTTGAAATCCTGCCCCAGCTCCTTGCAGAGCTCGAGCGCTTTTTCGCGAGGTTCGTCGATTCGCTCGAAGGCTTCGTCGGCCTTGATGAGCCGGGCCATTTCCGCTTCAATGGCCGGAAAATCGGCCTCGGTCAGCGAGCGGGGGAGTTTCATGTCGTAATAAAACCCGTGATCGGTCGTCGGCCCGAACGCCAGTTGCACGCCGTCGAACAGCCGCATCACCGCCCGGGCCATGATATGCGCGCAAGAGTGACGCATGATCCGCAGCGCCTCGGGATCTTTCTTAGTCAGCAGTCGCAGCGACACTTCGCCGTCGCTCGGCAACGGCGAGACGGAATCGACCGTTTTGCCGTCGACTTCGGCCGCGATCGTGGCTTTGGCCAATCCGGGCCCGATTTCATGGGCCACATCGATCGGCCGGACCCCGGCGCTGTATTCTCGAACGCTGCCGTCGGGGAGCTTTACTTTGAGCATGAGAAAAAATCCTGGGCAACACAGAAATCCTGGGCAACACCGCGAAAATTCGCAGAAGGGGACAATCTGCAAATATACGGATAAGACCGCCGCCGACAAAGGGTGGTTCGCGTTGCCGGAATGATTCACGCCGGCAAAGCCCGATCACGTGAAAACCCCAAAGACTGCGAAGGAAGAAACGAAACTAGCCCGAAGCGTTAGCGACGGAGGCTGCTGACAGGCATCGTTTTTCTCTTTGCCGCCGCTTTGGCGGACACACGGAGTGGGGCTTGCGCAGGATGGAATGGGTCCCGGCGGTTCGTCCCTCGCTGACGCTTCGGGCTAGTGTGAACGCTGGCGACGCCCTGCCTTGTCGGGCTTCGGATGCATGGGTATCTTCGAGTCCATGAACATCCTTGCCCAATTGCAGCGGTATTTTCGCGAGGCGCTCGCCGATTTAGCAGGCGCGCAACTCGATGCGGCGCGTCTCGACGAATTTGCGGATATGGTTCGGCCGAGCCAGGATCGGAAGTTCGGCGATTATCAGGCCAATTTTGCGATGCCGCTCGGCAAGCTGCTCGGCCGGCCGGCTCGCGAGGTGGCCACGCAGATCGTCGAGCGGCTGAATGCGGGCATTAACCCCTCATCCCTGGACCCTCTCCCGCAGGGGGCGCGGGGGGCGGAAATCGGCGATATGTGCTTGCCGCCGGAAATCGCCGGGCCGGGCTTCATCAATCTTCGCCTGCGCGACGACTGGATCGTGCGGCAGGTGATGGACGCCGCCGCCGATCCGCGGCTGGGCATCGCACCGGTTGCCAGCCCGCGGACCTATATCATCGACTATTCGGCCCCAAACGTCGCCAAGCCGATGCACGTCGGCCACATCCGCTCCACGGTGATCGGCGCCGCGCTGTACAACACGCTGAAATACTTGGGCCACACCGTCATCAGCGACAATCACATCGGCGACTGGGGCACGCAATTCGGGATGATCCTCTTCGGCTACAAGCATTTTCTGAATCGCGAAGCATACGAGCAGAACCGCGTCGCTGAATTGGGTCGCAACTACCGGTTGGTGAATCGGCTGGTTAGCTACTTCGAAGGCAAAGAACGCTTGCCGGTGCTCGGGCTGCGAATTCAACAACAGGAAGCGGCCATCGCCCGAGATGAGCCGGCGGCGTCCGGCGATCAAAAGGCCGAAAAGATGCTCCGCCAAGCCCGCCGCTCGCTGGACGAAACGCGAAACGAACTCAGCGAATTGCAAGCCGCGCTGATGGCATTCGAGAGCGATAAGACACTTTCGGCCGCCGCAGCCGAATATCCGAACATCGGCAGCCGGGTGCTTGAAGAGACTGCCAAACTACATGCTGGCGACATCGAGAACCGGCGGCTGTGGGAGCAATTTCTGCCGGCCTGCCGCCGCGAAATTGAAGATTTGTATCAGCGGCTTGACGTGCGGTTCGACGAAACGCTTGGCGAAAGCCAGTACGAACATCTTCTCGCCGGCGCTGTGCAGCAATTGCTCGAGCGCAAGATTGCCCGCACTTCTGAAGGAGCGGCGGCGGTCTTTTTTGACGATACGCCCGATGCGTCGCCGTTTCTCGTGCAGAAGAAAGATGGCGCGTTTCTCTACGCCACGACCGATCTGGCGACGATCCAATACCGCATGAATCGCTGGCATCCGGATGCGATTCTCTACGTCGTCGATCATCGCCAAAGCTTGCACTTCGAGCAGCTTTTCAAGACGGTGCGAATATGGCTCGGGCTTGAACATGTCGAGTTGATGCACATCAGCTTCGGCACCGTCTTGGGCGACGACGGCAAACCGTTCAAAACGCGCTCGGGCGACACCGTCGGTCTGTCGGGTTTGCTCGATGAAGCGGTGAGCCGGGCATTGGCGATCGTGTCGCAGAACGACGATGCCAAACCCGGCGGACCGGAGCTTCCCGCGATACAACGCCGCGAGGTTGCCGAGGCGGTCGGCATCGGGGCGATTAAATATGCCGATCTGTCGCAGAATCGCACCAGCGATTACGTGTTCAGCTACGACAAGATGCTGGCGATGAACGGCAACACCGCCACCTACATGCAATATGCCTACGCCCGGGTGCGAAGCATTTTTGCCAAGGGGCAAGCCGACCTCGGGTCGATTTCGATTGCCGACACGCCGATCACGATCGATCAGCCGGCCGAACGAGCGTTGGCCTTGGAACTGCTCCGCTTCGGCGAAACGCTCGCAGCCGTGGTGGCCGATTATCGGCCGAACCATCTGACGAACTATCTATTCGCGCTGGCGAATCGCCTTTCGACCTTCTACGAGCGGTGCCACGTGTTGCGAGCGGAAACGCCCGAACTGAAACGCAGCCGCCTGGCGCTCTGCCACCTAACCGCCGGCACGCTGCAACTTGGATTGAAGCTGCTCGGGATCAAAGTCGTCGAAAAAATGTAGCCGCTCGATGCCGGTCGCTGAAAAAAATCGTTGCAAGGGTCGCCGCAGCGCGCTAGACTCATTTGCGGTGCGGCCATTTCCTCATCGAGCGACTCCGCTTTACAGATGGCCGACTTGTGCTTTGCGATTATCGACGTGGGCGTTTGCGTGCGGTCTGGAAGGTAGCATTCCTCGGCAGCGGTCGCTGGATGCTGCATTGCACTGGCATGGCGCTCGCAGTTTGGCGCGTGTTAAATGGCTGACGGCATACGGAGTATGCCTGCTACGTAGCAGGCACACTCCGTGTGCCGATGGCGATGCTGATTACGCTCCCGCCGGACATCAGTAGTGATTTCAGGCATTATCAAAACCAAAATCGGCTGCTAGCCGCACATGCCCACGCGCAGCCGCGGGCATGGCACCCGGTTCCGAATATACCGATTGGAGTGTCAAAACCCATTTGCCCGAACGACGGGCAATAGGAGGCCGACCATGGTCACCGCGCAACGGACTCTCACGATCAATGCCGCGTTTCTCCAGGAGATCAAGGAGGATAACCGCGAATTGCGGCAACTTTTGGAAGAAACCGGGGGATTGTTGGCGCGGCCGCACGAGGCCGGAATCGAATTGCGGCGGGTCGCCAGGCTGCTCGGCAAGCTCCGCGATCAATTGGCGATGCACTTTTCGCTGGAAGAAGCCTATGGCTATTTCGATGACGGCATCGACGTTGCCCCGCGTTTGAGCCGCCGGGCCGAGGCGTTGCGGTCGCAACATCCGCGGCTATTTGTGGCCCTTTGCGATTTGGTCGAGGAGGCGGAGCAATTGGTCTACCACGAACGGCCCCTCGGCGCCGGTGATCTGGCGAGCGGCTTCGCGCGATTTCATCGCCAATTCCAGCAGCACGAAGCGGAGGAAATTTCGCTGGTGGTGCAGATGTTCAACGAAGAAATCGGCGGCGGCGATTAACACCAGTGGTTCGAGCAAGAAAACCACCGATCACACGGATGACACGGATTGAGGAAATTCAGTCTTTGCATCATCCGTGTGATCCGTGGTTGTTCCTCTATTTCTTGGATTTGCCGTGTGCCCCTGGTTTTGCCGGCGGAGCCAGCGGCACACGATTGGTCGTGGCACTGCAACGCGCGAAACCGCAAGCGAAATGGCTGCCGGACTACGATGGCGCGAATTTGCCGGCTTCCCGGGTGAAGCAGAGGAGGCAGATGTCGTCGCTCTGGGGGCTGCCGCAGGTGAATTGTTCGACGTCGCCCATCAGTTGCCGGCCCAAGGTTTCTACGTCTCGGGCACCCCGGGCCAAGAGGCGTTCGATGCCCTTCGTGCCGTAGAACGTTCCCTTCGGGTTCGTCGCCTCGCTGATCCCGTCGGTATACATCACGATCACATCTTCCGGCTCGAGCACGACCGACGAGGCGGCGTAAACCTGATTCGGATCGTAACCCAGCGGCGGACCCGATTCGGCCACCCCCAGCGGCTCGACCGCGCCCGATCGCCGATGCCGCAATAGCGGCGGCATGTGCCCCGCGTTTACGAGCGTCAGCATTTGCTCCTTTGGATCGAGCACGCCCATCAGAAACGTGATGAACATATCGCCCAGGGCGGGACCGGAAAATTCGCGGTTCAAGCGCGCAATGGCTTCGACCGGAGTTTGAGTCACCGCCAGGCAATACCGCACCTCGGCGCAAAGCCGCGCCATCAACAGCGCCGCGGAAATGCTCTTGCCCGACACGTCGGCGACGGCGATTGCCAGCCGGCCGTCGGGCAGCGGGATATAGCCGAAATAATCGCCGCCGACGTTTTCGGCCGCGCGATAATAGCTGTAAAAGCGATAGCCCGGCAGCGCCGGCGCCTGCTGCGGTAAGAAGTGGAGTTGCACGTCCTGGGCCATTGCCAATTCGCGCTCGCGGCGGTCGAGCTTCATCGCCGTTTCGTGCAGCCGGGCATGTTCGACGGCATGCCCCGCCACGACCGCCACGCTCGCCAGCACATCCAAATCCTCGTCGCCGAATTGGCGAATCGGGTCGGATGTGTCGATATGGATCAGGCCCAGCGGCTGATGCGACGGACCCATCAGCGGCGCCGAAATCATCGAACTGGCTGCCTCTTCCAACACCGAAGCAGCCCGGTCGGCCGATTGGGCGTCGGTGCTCAGGATCGCTTTTCCCTCGGTCATCACGCGCTGGGCGACCGATTGGCTGATTGGTCCCAACGTCAGCGATTCGTTCCCCTCGCCGCGGCCGAGCTTGACGGCCCGCGGTGCCAAGCGACCGTCGGTTTCGTCGGCCAGCAGAATGTAGCCGCGATCGGCTTGCGGAAAGATTTGAAACAGCGTGTCGAGAATGCTCTTCAAGAACTCGTCGACGGCCAGCGATTGCCCCAAATTGCGGGCAATTTCGAGCACCGCCCGAAGTTTGATTTGTGCTCCCACATCAAGGCGTGATTCGTCGCGCGCGTCGAACGAATTGACGATCGTTGTCGGACGCGGAGCGGTGAGGGTTTCTTCACCGACGTCGGCAGACTGCCGGCGAAATTTCGCCGCGGCGCCGGGCGGCACGGCCCCCGAGTGAAATTCCAGCAGCACATCGAACAATCGAATTTGATCACGATCGGCAAGCCGCGTGCGCCGGCTGATCCGCCGCCCGTTGATATAGGTGCCATTGAGGCTGTTGAGGTCTTCGATATAGAAGCCATCGGCCTCGCAAACGATTCGGGCATGCTGCCGCGAAACGCTGCGGGTCGGGATCACCACATCGCAAAACGAATCGCGGCCAAGCTGCACCTGCGGACTGACAAGTTCGTAGGTTTCGCCGGATCGCTGGCCGTTAAGGATGCTGAGATTTGCCATGATGGAGATTCGCCGCCAAAGGCGTCGTGCCGCCCGCGCTTCCAAAGACCACCTAATTCTAATCTAGCGATTGGAAAGGTTGGAAACGAGATGGCAACCAAAGTAGCAGATACGCTCCGCGTGCCGTTAGCCTCGCTTTGGCTCCCCTTACCGCTCTGCGCTTCGCCGCCGGCACACGGAATGTGCCTACTACGTAGCAGGCATACTCCGTATGCCGTCGGCCACTTGAAACGCGTGCCACCATGCCCTTCGAGCGTTTCGACCGCGAGCAAGAATGGTCGATGCGGACGGGTTGAAGACGTTGAGTTTTAGCACTGCCTGCTTGCGGGCGAGAGCGAATCGGCATCGCCGCCGGCACACGGAGTGTGCCTACTACGTAGCAGGCATACTCCGTATGCCGTCGGCCACTTGAAACGCGTGCCACCATGCCGTTCGAGCTCGTGAGAAATCGAAGCAATCACTTGCTCGCGCCCGAAAACCGATACACCGCATAGGAATTGTTTTCGTAAACCGCTTTGAGCGGCACACGCGGCACGTCGGGATAGAGTTGCACGATCGCATATTCGGCCCGATATTTTGCGGCCAGCTGGGCCAAGCGCTGCGGAGAAAGCATACCTAGCGATTTGATCGTGCCGGCCGGTGTCCCCATTCCCCAGATGTCTTGCAGGCGATGCCACCAGTCGACAATTCCGGCGGCGTCTTGAGGAATGTCTTTCCAACTCACCACGCCGCCGCGATTGGCATACCAGCGGAAGGTCGACTCCATTCGCGGCGTTATGAAACACGCCTCGGGGGCAGTGTTCTCGCCGGCCCAGCGGCAAAGCGCTCGCCAATCGTCGTAAACGACTCCCTTGTCGGCCCGCGGATTGACCGACGGCAGGCCGCAGCAAGCCAGTTCCGGCGGCAAATGCTCAAGCTGCACCGCCAAATCGACGCCTGCGACGAGGATCAATCCGGCCAGCCACAAGCGCGCCGCCCGCAAGCGGCCAAGCTCAGACCGTGCGTCGCTCGCAGCATCGGCCCGCGAATCGTTCGGTGATCCGTTCGTTGCGGTCGGAACGGTTTGCAGCCCGCCGCCCATCGTTTGCCGCAGCCAGTTCAGACCGACCAATGTCACGCCCAACGGGATGAAAACATCCGACATGCGAAACCAATAAAACCGCAGCAGCGACGTGGCGAATGTCATGTTCCAATGCGCGACGAGGACCAATGCATAGCCGATCGCCGCCAGCAGCATTGCGGTGCTGACCATCCATCGCAATCGCCGCTGCGGCCCATCGGCGGGCGAGATCGTGATCAACACGAACCAGAGCACCCACAGCAGCATGTGCCGGCTTGGAAAGCCGATTTGAAAATGGTCGGCGGCCAGATGGTGCGGCAATCGCTGCCAGACATAGATCGCGTCGGCCTGGGCGACGGTTTGCGGATCCGCGCCGTGCGTCAGCGCGATCGCGAACCACACGCCCGGCAGCGCCAGCAAAAACCCGCCGAGCAGGCCGGGAAGCATTCGCCGTAGCGGTGGGTTCGCGTGCCGTGTCGACGGCTTTGCGTGGGCATGCTTTTTGGGCTGCGATTCCTCGCCGCTCGCATGCCCACTCGGGGCAGCGGGCATGGCACCCTGCGCCCGGTTGCCGAGCCACGCGACACCGGCTGCGACAATCGACCAACCGCCGACGATGGCATGCATTCCCGTGGCGGCGCCCAGAAAGAGCCACGCCCAATTCCACCGCGCGCGCACGACCGCTTCCATTCCGAGCAGCACCAACACGTAGGCAAAACCTTTCGCTTCGACGCCGCCCACGACCCATTCGCCGGCCATGTGCGCATTTTCATTTAGCGACACGAACAACACGGCGCCGAGAATCACGAGCCAATTTCGCGGCACCACGGCCCAACTCAATCGCCCCCAGGCAAACGCCAGAAGCCCCCAGGTGAGCAATCGGCCGATCCATGCCGCCGCCGGCAGCGACACGAACCGCGTCAGCCAGCCAAACGTCCAATAAAACACTTGGTGCGCATCGGCGGTGTTGACGAAAAAATCGGTTTTGCACCACTCCGGATTCCAATAGTGTTTTGCCTTGGAAAGATAATGGGCCTCGTTCACATCGGGCACCGGCCAAGCGCCGTGCAAGGAGAAGACAACGAAAATAAGCAGCGTTTCGACGACGCGCCGCCAAACCGGCTGCAAGCCATTGCCCAACGACGGCGCTGGCAGCGATGCGGTGGGCATAGCGGAGGTTGAGGGGGCGGGCATGGAATTAGCGTAATCGAGGAAAACGGATCGGGGTAGGTCGAATCTTTTCGCGCGGGCGGGGCCAAGTGCCCCATGGCCGCTCGCGCCCTTGCGGGGTTGGCGGCGCGGCCCGTATATTCGCATGCGCGTCGTTTCGCCGCACCGCCCAGACTGCCGGAGCCCCACGCCGTGTCCGATCTTTCACCGGGAAGCCGATTGCGCCAAGCCGTGGTCGATGCGACGATCCAAGTTCCGGGGGCGTTCGACGCTCTGGTTGCCCGGCTAGCTGAGCAATCGGGCTACGATGCCGTTTACCTGTCGGGGGCGGCTTTTTCCGCCGGCACGCTGGCCATGCCCGACGTCGGATTGTTTACCCTCACCGAATTGGCGGAGCAAACGGCCCGATTGGCACGGAGCGTTGCGATCCCGGTCATCGTCGATGCCGACACCGGCTTTGGCGAGGCGATCCATGTCGAACGAACGGTGCGCGAATTGGAGTCCGCCGGAGCCGCCGCGATCCAGATCGAAGATCAGCATTGGCCGAAACGCTGCGGCCATTTATCGGGCAAAACGCTCATCGAGCCGGCCGAGATGTGCGCGAAGCTGCGAGCCGCTGCCGCCGCGCGGCAAGATTCGGATTTGGTGTTGATCGCCAGGACCGACGCTCGCGGCGTCAGTTCGCTCGAGGACGCGATCTACCGCTCGCAGGCGTATCTGGCGGCCGGCGCGGATTGGATTTTTCCCGAGGCGCTCGCGGGTCGAGACGAATTTGCCCGGTTCGCTGACGAGGTCGACGCGCCGCTTGTGGCGAATATGACGGAGTTTGGCAAAAGCCCGCTGTTGCCGCTCGAGGAGCTCGCCGGCCTGGGCTATGCCGTTGTGTTGTATCCGGTGACGATGCTCCGCGTGGCGATGAAGGCGGTCGAAGCGGCCTTGGCCGTGCTGGCCGACGAGGGAACGCAGAGCGGATTGCTGGACCTGATGCAGAACCGCGAAGAACTCTACGAGCTACTGGAGTATTCCGACTACGAACAGCGCGACCGCCGTTATTTCGGTGGCGAGCCCAACCCGCCGCACTAAACGCAAGAAAAATAAGTCTGGCATTGAGGCCGTCCCTCGCTAACGCTTCGGGCTAGTGTTGCCGATCTATTGCCCGAAGCGTTCGAGAGGGAGCGACCTGCAGCCTACAGCCGCAAGCCTTTCGCTATGGAAGATCTCTATCGCCCTGGTTTGGAAGGAATCGTTGCCGGCGAAACGGCGGTCAGCACCATTGCCGGCGGGCTTGCGTATCGCGGCTATGGCATTGAGGAATTGGCTGCCAAAGCACGGTTCGACGAAGTGGCTTATTTGCTATTGTACGGCGAATTGCCGAAGGTCGATGAATTGAGCGCGTTCCGCCATCGCTTGGCGCACTATGCAGCCGTGCCGCACCAGGTGATCGACATGGTGCGGATGATTCCGGGGCATGTGCCGCTGATGGACGCGATGCGATCCGGCGCGAGCATTCTGGCCCATTGGGATGCCGACGCGGCCGACAACAGCCACGAAGCGAATGTTTGCAAGGCCGAGCGGCTGCTGGCGCAGTTGCCCGTGATCTTGGCCGCGCGGCATCGGCTGCGGCAAGGAAAGGAACCGGTGCCGCCCGACAAGCATCGCTCGCTGGCCGACAATCTGCTGTGGATGCTCACGCGGCGGCAGCCAAGCGAGCGGGCGGTGCGGGCGATGGAGATGTCGTTGGTGTTGTATGCGGAGCACGAATTCAATGCCTCGACGTTTACGGCCAGGGTCGTCGCTTCGACGCTCTCCGACCTGCACTCGGCAATCACAGCCGCGATCGGCGCGCTCAAAGGCCCGCTGCACGGAGGGGCCAACGAACAAGCGATGGAAGTGATGCGCGAGATCGGCACGTCCGACAAAGCCGAGGTCTGGGTCCGCGATGCACTGGCGCGCAAGGCGCGAATCATGGGATTCGGCCACCGCGTTTATAAAAACGGCGATCCGCGAGCCAAGATTCTCAAACCGCTTTGTGCCGAGTTGGCTGCCGAGACGGGCAACGAAGATTTGGAAAAGCTGGCCGAAGTCGTCGAGCGGATCGTCGGCGAAGAAAAGCATCTGCCGCCGAATCTCGATTGGCCGAGCGCGCGGCTCTATCACTATCTCGGACTCCCAACGGATCTCTACACGCCGCTATTTGTCGTGAGCCGGGTCGTCGGCTGGAGCGCGCACGTCATCGAGCAATTGGACTACAATCGGCTCATTCGTCCCCTGTCGCGCTATAACGGCCCGCCGCCGCGGGCTTGGATACCGCTCGAATCGCGGCCTGCACCCGCGACGGAGTCGCCGTTGTAGTAGGCCGCCGCTCCCGCGGCGGTTGTGTGAGCGTCAGGTTTGTGGGTAAACTTGGCCCTTAGTTTGGGTGGTCCCGCCAGAAGGATTCCCATTGGCTATCTTCGCTGAGCCACAGGGCGCGAAGGTGGCACACCGCGTCGGCGCCGTCGACGCCCCAACGCATG
>DATAWG010000058.1 GCA_036267355.1 Pirellulales bacterium
TTTTCGCGCCGCGCTGTTCGAACTGCCCTGGGCCGGCCGGTGGAGGGCCGAAATTTCGATTTCCGGGCCCGCCGGCCCGGCGGAGACGGGTTGCGAGCTCGAAGTGGGCGATCCCCTCCCGGCGTGGCTTACACTTTGGCCATGGGTTCTTTGGCCCATCATACTGATCGGCCTTTTCGGAGTTCACCAATTCCTCGTCCGCCGGAGGCACCGCCCTGGCGGCGAGCGCGGTTAGCCCGCCTTGTTCCGGTAGTGGAGCGGCGAATCGTCGGGCGAATCGCTTTGACCATCCCAAAATCCAGCGTTGACGAACACTAGCCCGAAGCGTAAGCGAGGATGCGCTCCGTTGCCGGCTCGCCGTCACGGACGCAGTCATCCAATGTGCACGCGGCTTTGCCGCACCCAGTGAGACGATGCCGCCGTTGCGGGGCTCCCTCGCTAACGCGTCGGGTTAGTGTTGCGTCCCACTCGGGATCATGGATCGGTAGTGGGGCGGCGAATCGTCGGGCGAATCGCTTTGGCCATCCCAAAATCCAGCGTTGACGCAACACTAGCCCGAAGCGTAAGCGAGGATGCGCTCCGTTGCGGGTCGCCGTCACGAACGCAGTCATCCAATGTGCGCGCGGCTTTGCCGCCTGCAGTGAGACGATGCCGCCGTTGCGGGGCTCCCTCGCTAACGCTTCGGGTTAGTGTTGCGCTACGAATAATGCGAGGTGGTCATGAGCGTCATGGCTTGTTTGCAGCATGGGGCATAAAACTTTCCAGCATGCCTTTGATGCCTTGCTTGATGATGCCCCCTTCGCTCGGATCACCGCGCAAAATCGTTTCGGTGAAATTCTTCGCTTGCTGGAGGGTGATGTGCGGCGGCAACGTTGGCACGTCGGGATCCGAGATCGCTTCGAAAACCACCGGCCGGTCGCTTGCCAACGCTTGATCCCAGGCCGAGGCAAGCAGTTCCGGCTTCTCAACCCGAATGCCGCGCAAGCCGATCGACTCGGCGAACGATGCATAGGGGAAATCGGGCAACTCCTGGCTGGCCAGAAAGCGGATGTCGCCCATCATGATCCGCTGTTCCCAAGTGACCTGGTTCAGATCACGATTGTTGAGCACGAGCGTGATCCAGCGCGGGTCGGACCATTCTTTCCAATACTTGGCGACCGTGATGCAGGCGTTCAGGCCGTTCATTTGCATGGCGCCGTCGCCGGTGACGGCGATGCACACCCGGTCGGGAAAACAGAATTTCGCGCCGACGGCATAGGGCACTGCCGCCCCCATCGTCGCCAGGTTGCCGCTGCCGCTGGCCATCATCCCGCGGCGAATTTTCAGATCGCGGGCGTACCAATTGGCCGTCGTACCGCTGTCGGCCGCGAGAATGCAGCGATCGGGCAGCTTCTTGCCAAGCTCCCAAAACACGCGTTCCGGATTGAGCAAGCCGTTGTTGCCGTCCAGGCTCGCGCGGCCTTCGACGACCTTCCACCAATCTTTCACGTAACCGATGAGTTTTTCCTGCCAGGAGCGATCCGACTTGCGTTCCAAGAGCGGGATGAGGGCGGCGAGCGTTTGCTTCGAATCGCCCTTGAGATTGACTTCCATCGGATAACGCAAGCTCAGCAGCCGGCCGTCGATATCGATTTGCACGCCGCGGGCCTGTCCGACCTTGGGATAAAATTCTGCGTAGGGAAAACTGCTGCCGACGACCAGCAGCGTGTCGCACTCTTTCATCATGTCCCAGGTCGGTTTGCTGCCGAGCAAGCCGATATGGCCGGTGCAGAACGGCACCTCCTCGGGGATGACCGCTTTGCCGAGCCAGCTTTTGGCCACGCCCGCCCCAAGCAATTCGGCGATCTGGTGCACTTCGTCTTGCGCCGCGAGGGCTCCGGCGCCGACCAAGAGGGCCACTTTCTTGCCGTGATTGAGGATTTGCGCCGCTTTCGATAGATCGGTTTTGTGAGGCACCATGTAGGGCACGGGGCAACCGATGCCGCTGAGCGCATGATCGTGCCGTTGCGGCGGCTCCTCGACCGCCGATTCTTCCTGAATATCTTTTGGAAAGATGACGCAGGTGACGGCGTGTTGATCGATGGCGATGCGAAAGGCGCGGTCGATGCAATGCCGCACCGCCGCGGGACTCATCACGGTGACGCAGTATTCGCTGGCCACGTCCTTGAACAGCGATTGCAGATCGACTTCTTGCTGATATTGGCTGCCGATGGCAGTGGTGGCCGATTGCCCGACGATGGCCACGACCGATTGGTGGTCCATTTTCGCGTCGTAAAGTCCGTTGAGCAGGTGGATGGCCCCAGGCCCGCTGGTGGCCATGCAGACGCCGACGGTGCCGGTGAACTTCGCATGGGCCGAGGCCATGAAGGCGGCCAATTCCTCGTGCCGGGCCTGGATAAAGCGCGGCTTGTCGTCATTTTTGCGCAGCCCGGCGAGCAGGCCATTGATGCCGTCGCCCGGATAGGCGTAGATCCGCTTGACGCCCCACTCTTGCATCCGCTTCATCACGAATTGGCCGACGCTGATTGCCATGGGTTGCACTCCTTCGTTTCAAGCAGTTCGTTTCAAGGCCATCTCTTCCGGGCGGGACGTTCGGGCTGGGCGGGATCTTTGTTGGTTTCAGGCTGCGTCAGGAAACCGCGGCGTCGGAATGCTCCAAATCGATCAGGGCCAAGCCGAATTCCGGACGGAATGTCTTGCGCAGATGGGCCGGCGATTCGATGACGATCAATTCCAACGTTGGCCGGACCCGCCCATTCTGCAGATGCCCGCCGTGGGCGCTGCCATCGCGCTTGGCGACGCAGATATGGGCGTGCACTGCCGGTTTGCCGTTCGATTCGGCGATATCGCCGATGAGGCTGAGTAATTCGACTTGCTCGTTGATTTCGATCGGTTGGTAGGATTGCGACTTGAGGTCGAACCAAGCGACCGTCAGGCGTTCGAGAGCGCCGATGCCGGTGAAATGCGCTGCGCTGAGTTGTTCGTCGGCCGCGAATCGCTTGAGTTCGGTCATACAATCGTCGCCGGCGTCGAAGATCAGGCCCCATTCGCGCCGGCCCGCAATGTCGCTGAGCAATTTCGATTTCATGGGATATTCTTTATTCTCATTGCTTGGGCCACACGGCCGGCTACCGCGCTTCGCTGCCGACGGACTCGAGCGCCCCGTAAACGGCGGCGGTCGTGACGCCGTAGGCCACGTGCCGCATCGTTTCTCCGACCACCTCCGGCAGCGGCTGCTTCCAGAGCGGGCGGGTCAGACCCAAGAGCGGGAGCCAGCCAAAATAGCCGAGCAAGTAAACGCCCATGCCGATCGCCGCGCCTTCGACCAGCGACGAACCGTTGCGGCGTTGCCCGCGCAGCATGGCGTAGGCGATTCCGGGCAGAATGCCGTAGCCGACTTGCATCGACATTGCCCCGGCGTTCTCGATCTGGCGGCGAACGGCCCCCTGCGGCAGAACCTTCGGCAAGTTCGTGGCGGCTTCGGCCTTGCGCATCATGTATCTTCCCGGATCGCGGCGTGTTTTCGGGATCGTCTTGGGTGCGTAGGTTTCGTCGAACATGCGCATCGCCATCATTGTGGCGGTGCCGGCCAAGCCCGCCAAAGCGCCGGCCATCAAAGCGGATGTGGTGCGAGAGCAACTCATCGGCCGCCTCCGTTGTGAGTGTGAGCGTGGGCCAATTGTTTCTGCTTAGCTGCCTGGTCCGACGGCTTGCCGAACAAATACGTCGCCAGCCCGGCGCCGGCCAGAAGCATGCCGCCGAGCAGGCCGGCCCGATGCTTGCTGGCCCAAAGCTCGATGCTGAAGTCGCGCGACACATTGTCGAACTGTCCGTGCGCCCCGAGATCGCGTGGGATCGGCTGCCAGAAGTTATCGGGTTGATTCGGGTCGGCCGGTTCGGGCAGCATCGCGCCATCCCAGGCAGCTTTGGCCAGATAATGGTCGAGCATGCCGGGGATCACCTTTTCGCCGAGCGTGGCTTCCACGGTGGTGTAACCGACCATGATCTCGCGGCGATCATTCTCGGCGCAAAACAGAATCGCGTCGGCGGCCACCTCGGGCTGGAAGATCGTGCCGGTGGGCCGGGCCTTGTTCGGCATCTTGTTCTTCGTCCAAGTGAACTGCGTCGTGTTCAGGGCGGGCATATTCACGACCGACACGCGCACATTGCTCTTCTCGTGGATCAATTCGCTGCGGATCGATTCGGTGAAGCCTTGGATCGCGTGCTTGCTCGCGCAATAGGCGCTTTGCAGCGGAATCGAGCGGAATGCCAGCGCCGAGCCGACTTGGATAATGACGCCGCGATCGCGCGGCATCATCCGCTCCAGGGCGCAACGCGTGCCATACACGTTGCCAAGAAAGGTGACTTCGACGATATGGCGAAATTCCTCGGGAGTCATCTTCATGAACGGGCTGTACATCGACACCATGGCGTTGTTGATCCACAGATCGATGGGCCCGAACTCGCGCTCGGCCGCTTCGGCCGCGGCTTGAACCTGATCGTATTTGCTGACGTCGGCGACGACGGCGAGCGCTTTGCCGCCGCGGTGTTCGACATCGCGCTTGGCGCCATCGAGGCCTTCCTTTCCGCGGGCGAGCAGCACGATTTTCACACCGCGATCGGCGAAGAGCCGGGCCGTCGCCCGGCCCACGCCGCCCGATGCGCCGGTGATCACCACGACGGTGTCTTTGTCGATTTGCATGATTCGATGCTTCCTGTTGTTCGTGGCCTGTGATAGGAATCGCCGTTTACTCGTCGGCTTGACGGCGGCAGTATCGCCCTATCGCCCATGCACTCAAACCGACGGCCAACGCGCCCGCGCCGACTGCCGCCGCGGCATGGAGCATTCCGGCCCGCTGCGACCGTTTTCGCCGGCCGACCATTCGTTCCTCGGGCCGCTGCCCTGCCACCTGCTCGTCGCCGCGGACCGCCATCTGGAGCACTTGCGCGATGTGCAGCGCGGCCCGATCGGTCTGCTGCTCGATCTGCTCCTGGCAACTGAAGCCGTCGGCGATAATCAGTTCGTCGAGCGCGGCGCGGCGAACTTCCGGCAGCAGCATTCGTTCGCCGGCCGCCACGCCGACTTCGTAGTGATCGTTTTCCTTTTCGTATCCGAAAGCGCCGGCCATGCCGCAGCAGCCGGTTTCGGGCAGCCGATAGTTGAGGTGCATGTTGTCGTAGACTTCTTTTTCGGCAAACAGCTTGCCAATCTCCTTGTCGTTCAGCGTGTCGAGGGCCTTTTGATGACAATGGCCGTGGACGATCGCTTTGCGCGGCAGCGGCGGGATCGGATAGTCGGCCGCTTTCTGGCGCAGGAAATCGGCCAACGTGTAGGTGAGTTCGCGGAGCCGCTTGGCGTCTTCATCGTGCGGCAGCATGTCTTTCAGTTCGTCTTTGAAAGCGGCCCAGCAACTCGGCTCGAGCACGACCAGCGGCACGCCGGCTCGATAGTAGGGGCGCAATTTCTCGAGCATATCGATCCACCAGCGCTTGGCCATGCCGAGAAAACCATAGTCGTAGAGCGGTCGGCCACAACAGACATCCGCCATCGGAACGTGAACCCGGAAGCCGGCATCTTCCAAAACCTCCGTCGCGGCAATCGCCACGTCGGGATGGAAATGATCGTTGAAGGTGTCGGCAAACACGACGACCGGCGGTCCATCGGGATGCTTGGCTTCGTGCGAGCGGAACCATTGCTTGAATGTTTGCGGGGCGAAGGCGGGAATCTTGCGCTTCGGATGCACGCCCGCCATGAATTTCGCCACTCGGCTCAATCCGGGCAATTGCGTAAACAGATTTGCCAGCGACGGAGCTACCGACGCCAATCGCGACCAAATATGGATCCAACCGAAGGCGTAGGCGTGGCGTGGCCGGAGGCGGCCTTCGTAGTAGTGGCTGAGGAATTCGGCCTTGTACGTGGCGATGTCGACGTTGACGGGGCAATCTCCCTTGCAGCCTTTGCAGGAGAAGCAGAGATCGAGGGCGTCTTTCACTTCCTCGCTTTTCCAGCCGTCCTTGATTATTTCGCCGTTCATCATTTCAAACAGCATTCGCGCCCGGCCGCGAGTGGAATGCTTTTCTTCCCGAGTGACCATGTAGGACGGGCACATCGTGCCCCCCTTCTCACGCCGGCACGCGGCCACACCCACGCACCGCAGCGCCGCCCGGGCAAAGCTGTGTTGATCGTCGCTGAAGCTGAAGTGCGTTTTCGGCTCGGGCGGGTTGTAGTCGGGCCCGACGCGCATATTTTCCGTGATGCCATAGGCCGGGCCTTCGAGGTTGATCAGTTTGCCCGTGCTCATGCGATTGGCCGGATCCCAGATGCGTTTGAACTCGGTGAAGGCCTGCATGATTTCGTCGCCGAACATCCGCGGCAGGAATTGGCCGCGGGCTTGCCCATCGCCATGCTCGCCGGATGCGACGCCGCCAAAGCGGACGACCAGATCGACCGCTTCGTCCATGAACCGCTTGTATTTTTCGATCCCGGGCGCGGTGTAGAGATCGAATTGCGCGCGACAGTGGATGCAGCCCTGGCCGATATGGCCGTAGAGCGCAGGATGGTAGTCGTATTTATCGAACAGCGCTCGCAGCTCGCGGAGATATTGCGGCACGACGTCGACCGGCACGGCGGAATCCTCCCAGCCGGGCCAGGTGTCGGGCTGGCCGGGTATCCAGGCGGTGCTGCCGAGGCCCCCCTCGCGCACCTTCCAAATCATTTCTTCCTGCTTCGGGTCGTCGTAGAGCTTCATATCGACCGGAGCGCGATCGCCCAAGCCGCGCACGTGATCCATCATGCGGCGGGCCTGATCGTCGCTATCCTGTTTCGATTCGCCGCCGAATTCGACCAGCAGAAACGCCGGCCCCTCGGGCAAGATCGCCAGGCTGGCGTTTTCATCGCCCTTCTGCTTCACGTAGTGGAATAAGAGCTTGTCGATTCCTTCGCAGGCGGTGGGATTGAATTTCAGCACCTCTTCGCCGCATTCGGCGGCGGTGTAGAGGTCTTTGAAACCGAGCATCGCGACGCTGCGCTCCTTTGGCGCGGGAACCAAGTGCAGGGTCGCTTCGAGGATTGTCACCAGCGTGGATTCGGAGCCGACCAGCGCCCGAGCGACGTTGAATCCCTTTTCCGGCAGCAGATCGTCGAGGTTGTAGCCCGACACGCGGCGCTCGAGCTTGGGAAATTTTTGGCGAATCGTGTCGCCGTAGCGCTCGACGAGCCGTTTGAGCGCGGCATAGATTTCGCCTTGCCGGCCGCCGGCATGAAGGTAGGCTTCGAGCTCGTCGGGCGAAGTCGGGCCGACATGCATCCGCGTGCCGTCGTAGAGCAAGATGTCGAGCGAATGTGTATTGTCGCTCATCCGCACGCCGAATCCGTGCTTCTTGCTCAACAGGGAATGGCTGCCGCAGGAATTGTTGCCGAGCATGCCGCCGATCGTGCAGCGGCTATGCGTGGCAGGATCCGGGCCGAAGAACAGGCCGGCCTGGGTCTTCGCGGTTTCGCGAAAATGATCGAGCACGCAACCGGGCTGCACGCGGCCGAGGCGACGGCCGGCATCGATATCGACCACGTGGTGCATGTATTTCGAGAAATCGATCACCACGGCCACATTGCAGCATTGCCCGGCGAGACTGGTGCCGGCGCCGCGCGAAAGAACGGGCGCCCCGTGTTCGCGGGCCAGCCGCACGATGGTTTCGACATCTTGTACGTGCCGCGGAATCGTCACCCCGATCGGCGCCTGGCGATAATTCGAGCCGTCGGTCGCGTAGAGTGCGCGCGTGCCATCGTCGAAGCGCACTTCGCCGTCAATTTCCTTCCGCAAGGCGGCTTCCAGTGCGGCTGCGTCGCTGGCGCCGATTTTGGTTCGCGAGTCGTCGATTTTCAGGCGTTCAAAACGATCCACCGCGGAGTTATTCGGGAGAGCAGGCAAAACCGGAAGTTTTCGAATCATTTTGGATGAGCCCTGCGGTGCCGGTGAAAAAGCGTTTTACTTCGCTGCTGAGCCCGGTCCACGTCCGGCGGGAAGCAGCTATCGATCTCCATGCGATCGATTCAAAAACGATCATGGTGGGCGCGATTCAAGCTCCGCCGGATTACAACTGCGGTGGCTTATCGAGAGGCAGGCGGTTTCTAAAGCCGTGCGGACACAAACCGGTCGGCGGATGTCCGGCATTGCACAAAACGTGCCACCAGCGCCACGCCGGGAGAGACGCCGCCAGCGTAAAGACGGCCCACGCCAGCGCAGACGGCACATGGAGTGCCTACTACGTAGCGGGCATCCTCCGTATGCCGTCGGCCACCCGAAACGGGTGCCACCATCGTGATGGAGCGTTTCGTTTCACCGCGAGCAGAGTTTTAGCGGCGTCCGATTGTGTGAGTGGGCGAATCGGCATCGACGCTAGTTGGTAACCAGCGAGGCTTTCTTTTGCGGGCTGACGTTGAGAATCTGGTCGAGCGGACTGAGCGTCCAGAACCAGTCGTAGCCCGTCGAGGCGAACAGTTCGTCGACGGCCTTGCTGGCAACGATGGTCGACGTGTTGAGTGCCACGCCGCCGGCGAGGCTGCCGTTGCTGATCTTTGCGATCCGCGTGGCGTAGCTGTCGGTCGAGCCCCACTCGGCCATGATGGCCGATAGGGCGCTGTCGTTGGCGTCGTAGGTGGTCGTGCCGGCGATCATGATCGACCCGCCCGTTGCGCTATCGACGGAGCCAATCGGAGCGGAATAGAGTTTCGCGGCTCCCGTGCCGGCGATGAGGATATTGTGGCCGGTGCCGCCGATCAGCGTGTCGGCCCCGCTGCCGCCGATCAGGACATTGTTGCCGCCGCCGCCGACCAATTCATCGGCGCCGGATCCGGCATAGAGAAACGCCGGTAGCGTAATTGCGGAGCTGACGACGATCATGTCGTTGCCCGCCCCGGCATAGGCGACGATTCGTCCAGTGACTGCAAAGGTGCCATACGACTTGCCGTCCATCGTGACGGTGACTTTTCCCGCGCCGGCGGAAGCGAAGCTGACGTTGTCTGCCCCCGAGGTGCCGCCGACGACCAAATCCGTTTCGCTCGGCGTGTTGGGATCGGTCGTGAGCATAACGCCCGTGGTGGAAACGGTCGTGCTGGCGGTGGCCGTGTTGTTTGCCGAATTCGATTCGGTCGTCGAGCTGCTGACGGTGGCGGTGTCGCCGATCGAGCCGGCGGCAGCCGTGATCGGCAAATCGGCTGCGATCGTGATCGAAGCGGTCGCACCCGAGGCGAGGCTGGCGATCGTGTCGGTAATCGAATTTCCGCTATGGCTGAGCGTGAAGGTCGCGCCACTGGTTTCGATCTGCGAACCATAGCTGACCGTGGACGGCAGCGTGTCGGTCAGCGAAACGCTTTGGGCGGTGCTCGGGCCATGATTCGTTACGACTACCGTGTAGGCGATGCCGCCGCCCGGAAGCGATGTCGAAGTTGCGGTGAGCGCGACGGCCAAGTCGACGACGGCCGTGGGGGTGACGATCTTAATGTCCTTGGCCGCCAGCGCGTCGGTGCCGGTGGCGGGAAGCGTCAGCACGGCGGCATTGCCCGCGGCGTCTTGGATCTTGCCGCCGTTGAGAATCAAAGCCGCGGTCGACGAATAATTGAGGTCGGACGTGTTTTGGTTCGCGGCCGGCGTGTAGGTGAATGTCAACGTCGAGGTGCCGTTGCCGCTGGTATAGGTGGCCACGCCGGTGTCGTTCAAGTTCAACTCGGGAGTGCCACTGACGGTCACCGCCTCGCTGAATGCGATGCCGATCGAAACGGGCTGGCCGACATTGAACGTCGAATTCGCGGCGGCGGTGGTGGAAATTCCGCTGACGGTCGGAGCAATGGTGTTGATCGTCAGTCCGCTGGGGCTGGTGGTGCTGGCGCTATTGCCGGCATTGTCGGTCGCGGTCGCCTGGACACTATAGGTGCCGTTGGGGATGGCGACGGGCACGGCGGCGCTCCAAGTGGTGCCGCTGACGGTGGCCGTGATCGTCTGGCCGTCGACGACGATCTTCACGCTGGCGATCTTACTGCTCGGCGTCGGATCGGTGACGGCGCCGGTGAGCGTCGGCTTGGTGTTGTTGGTGATGAGCGGAGTGACCGTGACCGTGGGGGCCGCGGTATCGATGATGATGTCGCGCGTGGCCAAGCCGTCGGTGCCGGTCGCTGGCAGCGTGAGCACGGCGTTGATGTCGCTCGAATCTTTGATCGTTCCGCCATTGAGGGCCAAGGCTCCCGTGGAGGCGTAGTCGAGGTCGGCAGTGTTTTGCCCCGTGGCAACCGTGTAGTCGAAGGTGAGCGTGCTGGTTCCGCTACCGCTCACGTAGCTCGCCACCCCGCCGTCGTTAAGCGTGAGCTTGGGCGTGCCGGTGACATTCACGGCTTCGCCAAACGTGACAAGGATCGGGATCGTGGCGCCGGTTTGGAACGACGAATTCGCGGCTTCGGAGCTCGAAACGCCGGCAACCGGCGGCCCGGAAGAAACCGTGATATCGAACGATTGGACCGACGTATTGCCCGCGGCATCGGTGGCACGGATTTCCACAGCGCTGACGCCAAGCTGCGAGACCGTCGGCGTCCAACTAACCGCGCCCGTCGAAGCATTGATCGTTAGCCCGGTCGGACCCGCGACGATGGCATACGTGATGCCGGCCGTCACGATGTCGCTCACCTGGGCGGTGTAGCTATAGGGATGGCCGGCCACGGCCACGGTGACCGGAGTGGATATGAACGGCAGGGTCGTGTTATCGACCGTCACGCTGAAGGCCGTCGAGGCGGTGCTGGCGAGCGACGTGGTGCCGGAATCGTTGCCCACGGTATACGACTGGTTTTCCAGAATCTGTTCGGCGGTGATTTGCTGCGGACCATTGGAAAGTGTGACGGCGCCGTTCGTGGTGACGACGACGCTCGACGACGTGGCGACGGCGCTGCCGATTTGTTTGCCGCCATCCATGAGAACGACGGTGTCGCCCAAGGTGACGCCGGTGACCAAGAACTGGAGTTCTTTGCCCGCGCTCGAGTTGTTGAACGAAGTGATGTCGTCGCTATTGCTCGAGCCCGTGTCGGAGGCGGCTTCGAGAGTGACGCTGGTGGGGGCGGCTGGGTCGATAAACAGCGGCACCATTTCCGTGTTCGGCGCCGAATCAGGAGTTTCCGAACTGGCGACGCCGAAAAACATTGGCGTGACGCCGACCAAGCCGTTGGTCGGCGTGACCGTCACTTTCCCCGTCGACGAATTGATGCTGACATTCAGATTCGGGTTGATCGCCTGCGTCGGGCTAAGGTCGAACGGCGACAAACCGGTTTGATCGTAGTAGGTGATCGGGTCGCCTTCGAGATCGAAGGCCGGCAATTGGAAGGTGAGCGGAGTGTTTACGGTCGTCGTTTGCGTGGGGATGCTGGTCAAAATCGGGCCGGGATCGCTTTGCGGCGCTTCGACCGTCACCTGAAACGTTTGCGAGGTCGTGCCGCCATGGCCGTCGTTGGCCGTTACGGTCACGGAGCCGGTGCCGGTCGTCCCGAGCGGCGCCGAAAGGCCGAGGGCGAAATCGTTGTTGTCGGTGCTGATCGTGGCTTTGGTGATCGTCACCGGGCTGTAGGGCAAATTTTTGTCGGAGGCATTATTGGGCACGTTGCCGATGTCGGTGAGGATATTCATCCCCGAAACGACCTGGCCGAAAACCGTGTATTGCAGATCGAGGAACGACGACGTGTTTGTCGTGGTGATGAAGAACTCCGTGCTGCCCGTGTCGTCGGCCGTCATGCGCGCGAGGCCCACCACCCCTTCGCTGGTGTATTCCAGCGGCTGGCTTGGATCCGAGACGGGAAGCACCGAATTGAATTCGTCGTCGAGCGTTTTCACGTCGGCGCTGGCCGGGGCCGTGGCGCCGTCCAAACCAGCCTGAGCGACGAACCCGGGCACGATGCGGTAGAAATCGATGCCGTTGTAAGCGCCGGAGTTCACCAGATTTTCGATCTGCGCGACGGTGTTCGGGGCCGCGCTGGGAAATAGCTCGATCACGATCGTGCCGGAGAACGACGTATCGCCCGCCTGGCCGCTCGCGGTATGGGTGACGCTGAGCACCAGATCGGGATTACCGGTCTGCAGATCGGCCGTGATGGATGGATTCGTGCTGGTGACGGAGTAGCTGAGCGTATATCCGCTCGGGCTGGTGGCGTTGATCGGAATCTCAAGCGGCAGGCCGGCCTGCAGCGTCTGATTCGGAATCGATGCCAGCGTCGGAGCGGTCAGCACCAGCCGCGGCTCGAGCGCTTCGAGGCGAGCGCCGCGGGCCTTCCGGAGGCGAGACCCTTTTTCGCCACGGGAAATCGAGGCAGAACCATACGACGACCCCAAACGATAACGACAGCGCAAGTTGTTCAGCATGATGCCTGACGATTCGCCAGAACGGCGGAAGGAAAAGGACAGGGGTGGTGGCTGCTTTCGCTCGCCGGCCAAGACGAGCGCGCCGGCTGGGTAAGCTTTGATGGTAGTTGGAGATCGCAAAGCTGACAAGCAATTCGTCGCGCAATTATCGGGGCGACTTTGCAGGGGTCAGGCTATGCCGCAAAAAACGAAAATGCCGGCGGGACGGCGCGATCGTCGTCCCGTCGGCTACAAAATCCCATTTCTCGATCGAGTCGATTCCGCGATCAGCCCACTATCGACCGCTCGTCCCGGTTGTCGGCGCCTGAGTGGGCTGACCGGTTGCCGCCGCTTGGCCCGTCTGGCCGGTCGTCGCCGGCTGGAAAGTTTGGCCATTGAAATAGAGCCATTGGCCATTCCGCCAGTACCAACCGTTCACGTTCGCTCGGGCATTCGCATTGGCATTTGCGCCGTTCGCGTTGCCGTTGAGATTTGCATTGGGATTGCCGTTGGCATTGGCATTGATGCCGTTGTTCAATCCGCGGTAGCCGCTGCTATAGCGGCCGGAGTACGGGCTGGCAGCGTTGGCGGTTGCGCCCAGGGCGGCATTGGCCGTGGTTCCGTTACCGGCGGTGCCGTTCGGCATTACGCCGTTTGCACCGTTTGCAACAGCGCCGTTTTCAAGCCCGCCACCCACGACGCCGCCGTTGAGTGCCGCGTTGGCTTCGAAATTCGCCCAATTGGTTCCGTTCCAGTACATCCACTGGTTATTGGCCATCGGATACCACCAACGTCCTTGGTAGAACCGATAGGCAGCATTGCCGGTCGCATTTGCGCCGAGCTGCGCGTTAGCTTGATTTGCTCCGTTCACGCCGTTCAACCCGTTGGTGGCATTGAGGCCGTTGGCCGCATTCGCGCCCACGCCAGCGCCTGTGCCGTAAGCGCCGCCCGCCGTCGCCGGGTTGGTTGCCGCACCGGCAGCTGCTCCGCCATAGAGCGGATTTGCGCTATTGATGGCGCCGGGATTATTGAGGCCCGTGCCATTGATTCCGTTCGCTTCGGGAGTGCGGCGAAGGGTTCCATTGTCGTAATTGAGCCCATGATAGCCATTCGCGGCGGCGCCTGTGGTGCCGTTCGCGTTGGCGGTCCCGGTCGTCGTGCCGGCCGTGCCATTCGCGGTGCCCGTGGCGTTGTTGACTCCATTCACACCGCTCGCGCCGAATTGGGAACCGGTGTTGGCGGGCGTCCCCAGTGTGCCAGCGGCCGCGCTTGATTGATTCGGATTGGTTGCGGTCGTGCCAGTTGCATTGTTCACTCCATTTACCGCGTTGGCGCCGAACTGCGATCCTGTGTTCGCTGGCGTACCAATCGTGCCGCTGTTTGCGGTGCTTTGGCCGCCGCCGGCGGCCGGCGTAAGTGTCGAGCCATTGTTGACGCCGGTCCCGTTACTAATTGTTCCAGAATTGCCGAAGGCAGAGCCTGTGTTCGCTGGCGTACCGATCGTACCGGAATTCGACGCCGCCTGGCCGTTCGAGATCGGCTGTGAGCCGGTTGCGGAGGTGCCTGTCGTCGCTGGAGTAGTTGTTGACGAGCCGCTGTTGATCGCGGCATTGCCGTTGGTGCGCCCGGTGGAGTTTAGTGTGCCAGAATTTGGTGTTCCCGAGCTGTTCGTGCTCCCGTTTGCCGTGCCGGCGGCGTTAGCGGCTCCGATTCCGGCGCCTGCGCCTGCGGCATGTCCGGCAGCCCCAGCTGCGCCCGCTCCGGCCGCACCCGCTCCGGCCGCACCCGCTCCGGCCGCACCTGCTCCTGCAGCGCCACCGGCCCCTCCACCGGCCGCTCCTCCACCACCCCCGGCACCGCCGCCACCCCCGCCCCCGCCGGCTGCGAAGACGTTTGTGGTTGCCATCGTGATTCCCACCATGCAGAAAAGTGCAAAAGCTAAATAGCGCATAATCGAATCTCCTTAATTGAGACAGCCGCGACAAGAATTTTTCGCCCGTCGTGGTAGAATTGCAAAAAACGCGCCGGGCGGGGCCGCGAAAGATTGATTTCCATCGATTGCGCAACGAGAGATTTGGCAATGAGTCGTTCCCAGGGTAGCAATTGATCCTCGCTCCCCTCATGGCGAGGGAGAGATTGGCAATTTGTAAATTGTTAACGAAAACGGATGAGATCGCGATCCGCGGTGCTAACGATCAAGTGCGAATTTGAATCGAGCGAAATTGACAACGTCTGGCCAATTTTCAGTCTGTTTTCTCGAATCTTCACGAGCTACCCACGAAATGTCTTTCGGAGCGAATTGCAAATTCGCGCACTTCGTTGGAGAATCAAAGAGTTTCAAATTGCCGGGCGCGGTATGATGGGTTCGTGCGCGACGGCAAGCAATTCAAAGGCAGAGGCAGCTTCTAAATGGATTCCACGTTAGACCCTCCACGTCATCCGGCGCACGCTCAATCGGAGCAGCGCGGGAATAATCATCATCCCGCTTCGGCAGCGATCACCGAAGGAGAAAAGCGCATGGCGACAGTGCTTGTTATCGACGACGATCGTTCGATACCTCGCTTGGTCGAGGGAGCTCTGCGCGATTCGGAGATCAATGTAATTCCGGCCGTTACAGCCGCGGAGGGCATTGCGCTCATCGAAACGCAAGACCCCGACGTCATCGTGTTGGACGTGATGCTTCCGGATATGGACGGCTTGGCGGCATTTCACGAGATCCACAAGCGGGCCCCGAAGGTGCCAGTGATTTTCATCACGGCCGGCGGCGCGAGCGACACGGCAATCGAAGCGATGAAACTCGGCGCCACCGACTACCTCGTCAAGCCGCTGGAGCTTGCGAAGGTGCAAGACATGATCCGGCAGGCGCTCGAGATTCGCCGCTGGATGAATGTCCCCGTAAAACTGATGGAGAGCGCCGCCGACGAAGGGCCGGGCGACAACCTCGTGGGCGTCAGCCCGCAAATGCAGGAAGTCTATAAGGCGATCGGGCGCGTCGCGCCGCAGGACGTCACCGTGTTGATCGTCGGCGAAAGCGGCTCGGGCAAGGAGCTTGTGGCCCGCGCGATTTACCATCATAGCCGGCGTGCCGACAAGCGATTTTTGGCCGTCAATTGCGCCGCGCTCACTGAAACGTTGCTGGAAAGTGAATTGTTCGGCCACGAGCGAGGATCGTTCACCGGCGCGAATACGCAGCGCATCGGAAAATTCGAGCAGTGCAGCGGGGGGACGCTCTTTCTCGATGAAGTCGGCGATATGACCCTTTCCCTGCAGAGCAAGGTTTTGCGTGTGTTGCAAGAACAGCGCTTCGAGCGTGTCGGAGGCACCGAAACTGTTCACACCGACGTGCGTATCATCACTGCCACCAACCGCAATCTGGAAAAAATGGTCGCCGACGGCGAATTCCGTGAAGACCTGTACTATCGGCTCAACGGATTTACGATCAAGCTGCCTCCGCTGCGCGACCGCAAAACCGATCTGGTGATTTTGCTCGAACGATTCTTGGGCCGCTTCCGCCAAGAGCTTCGCAAAGACGTGCAAGGCATTTCGCCCGATGCCCTCCAGTTGCTCTCCCATTACCGCTGGCCAGGAAATGTCCGGCAACTGCAAAATGTCTTGCGCCACGCCATGCTGCACGCCACGGGACCAGTCTTGATCTCGGAATTTTTCCCCCAAGAGATACGTTCCGAGGCGGCCGCCGGCGCGGCCAACGGAACCGGAGCCGAAGGGCAAGAGGGGGGCGGCCCGTTTTCGGCTCGCGATCTACAGGCGTTTGTCGAAGAGCGACTGAAGGCAGACTCCACCAATCTCTACGCCGAATCGTTGGAAATGATGGAACGCCATTTACTTTCGACCATCATGCAAGCGACCAAGGGAAACCTTTCCAAGGCCGCCGCAATCTTGGGCATCACCCGCGGAAGCGTTCGCAACAAGCTAAAAACGCTCGGCATTTCCATCGAACGGCAGATCCAACTCAACGACGACGCGGAGTCGGCCATGCCAGGCGATCTGGCGTAACATGGGGCTCCCTGCGAATATTCAAAAAGCTCCGGACGCAATGGCTGCGCCCTTGAGTTGCCCGCGCCCTCCTCGCAGACGCTGCGGGCCAGTGTTTTGGTTCCAGTGATCGAACACGGGAGCGAAGAGTTCGCCAGGAGCGCGCTGAGAGGCTGTTGCTACCTGTCATGCCGTCCTCTTTGCCAGGCGGCTTGCGATAGGCGGCGCCCAAAGTGCTGTTTTGGCACAGAGATTGCAATGATGGATGTTTTACGGAGCAGCATTCGCTTCAGCGCACCCTGGCTCGGAGCCTCGGGGCACCACCGCCAAAGACAGTTTCGCGTCTTTTTTTTGAGGAGAACCGATCATGTCCAGTCCCAATCTTAGCGATAGCGCCCGCCGGACCGCCCACGACGTGCGAAATCAAGCCGAAGACCTGAAATCAACTGCGCAGCAAAATGCGGGCGCCGTCATGCACTCGGCCCAGCAGTTTGGCGCGGATGTCAAACATGCCGTGCAAGATCAACTTGGCAACCTGCAGGACACCGCTTCGGAATACATGGAGCAGGGAAAATCGGTGGCTTGCGACATGCGCCACTCCCTCGAGGATCGCATCCGCCAGCAGCCATTGAATTCGATGTTGGTCGTCGCGGGCATTGGCTTCGCGCTTGGTTTCTTGTTCACCCGGCGTTAATCGGGCCGGCGCCACCTGCCGAGTTGCGACATGCCGAGTTGTCAGATGCCGAACCCTACAGGTCGAACCGATCGAGCCGATAAACGGGATGCACGATGAATTCGTCGAATCGCCCTTCCAATCCGGAGGCGGAGTTGTGGGCGGCCATTGAATCGGTGGCCCGCAAAGTCCGCGATGATGCGGCATGCACGACGAGTGCGCGAGCCTGGATGCGGCTGCACCCGCGAACAGCGATCGGCATTGGCTTGGTGTCGGGGTTCGTGATGGGCGAGACGGTCAAACACGAAATCGAACCACTCCGTGGCGTAAGTCCGCCTTCGGCGGGCGAGCGCCGGGAGTTGGTTGTTGGCAATCGATGGTCCGAATGGTTTTCGCGGTTGATGCACGCTATCTTGGCACTTTTCGGCCTTGGGCTGCGAACGGCGGCACGGGGTCTGTTAGGCAACCTGACGTCCAGCGTCATGCGGTTGGAGAACTGGTTGCCTCCGAAGTAGACGGCCCCTGAGGCCGGGTGCGTATGGCCTCGATACCAGACGATCCGCCGCGATACTGGAATCCCCATCGAACCGCACAAGCGACGCTGATTTTCGCTGTTCTGGCGGCAGGGTTCTTTGCGATCTATTATCTGCAGGCCGCATTCTTCTGCCTGTTCATTGCGATCATTTTGGCCACGGCGCTCCGGCGCCCCGTAAGCTGGCTCGAACGCCGGGGCGTGCCGCATGCAACGGCCGTGGTGATCGTGTTTGCCGTGCTCGCTTTGCTGCTGCTGGTCGCGCTGGGATTGGGGATTCCGCTGCTGGCGACACAAGCGATCGACCTGCGCAACGCGCTGCCAGGCTTTTACGAACAAGCCCGGCAACGTTTCCTCGATTCGACGACCGGTTTGGTCCACCAACTGGCGGCGCAAACGTCCGCCAAATTGCCGTGGTTTAGCGCGGCAAGAGATGGTCAAGCGGCCCCGGCCGAATTTGCTCCGCCGGCTCTCCGCTACTTCGGCGACGTGTTTTCGCCGTTGCTGCTATTCATCGCCGTGCTGCTGATGGCCTTTTATTGGTCGCTGCAGGAAGACCGAACCGTGAAGGCGTTGCTGCTATTGGTGCCGGTGCAACGCCGCGATGGGGCTCGTGAATTGATCGACGCGATTCAAGCGAAGGTCGCGGATTACGTGCTCGGGCAAGCGATCGTTTGCTTCGTCATCGGGATGCTGACCTGTATCGGATACACCATCATCGGGCTTCCGCATGCGTTGCCGCTGGGGATTCTTTCGGGCGTCATGGAAGCAGTGCCGGTGTTCGGATTGCTTGCCAGCGCTGTTCCGGCGGTGGTGATCGCACTGTCGATCAGTGGGAGCAAGTTTTTCGGCGTCGTCGTCGTCGTCACAGCCATTCATCTTTCCGACAACTTTTTCATTTCGCCCAAGATCATGGGGCGATCGGTCGGGCTGCATCCGATCGTGACGCTGTTGGCCTTGGTAGGCTTCGGCGAATTATTCGGGCTTCCCGGGGCAGTGCTTGCGGTCCTGATGGCGTCGATCTCGCAGTTGCTGTTGGATCGATTGCTGCTTAGCCGCGCGGCGCAGGCCGTCGCTCCGGTCAAGGGCCGCGACCACCTCAGCCTATTGCGGCACGAGGTGCAGGAGGTGTTGCACGACGTTCGGCAGAATTTGCGTCACAAAGAGGAAGCCTCGACGCCGACCAATGACCGGTTCGAGGAAGCGATCGAAACGATCGCCACCGAATTGGAGCGAATGCTCGAGCACGAAGCATCGGAGCGCGAGGCTGCCGGTGGAGCCGAGGCGAACCGATGACGCGCATCGCTCTGAATATCGCGACCCTCTTTGCCACGCTCACCGGCTTGGCCGTCCTCTGGGAATTCCGTGGGGCGGCGCTGATTTTCTGCATGTCGTTGGCGCTGGCTGCGGCCGTGCGCCCGGCGGTCGAATTCTTCATCCAGCGGCATTGGCCGGTCGCATTGGCCGTCGGCGCAACGTATCTACCCTTGTTGTGCGTCGTCGGATTGCTGATTTTTCTCTCCGTGAGCCGCATGGGAGACGAGTTCAACCAAATGGTCGATGATTCCGGCCGGGCCTATCAGCAGATCGACGAGCATTGGCGACACGGCAATTGGATCGAACAACAAATCGCTCAATCGATGCCTTCGCTCGGGAAATCCGATAATGCCAAATCCGAAACGGCCAAGCACGACGGTTGGGAACTGCGAGTCGCCAAGACACTCTTCGGATACACGCTCAGTGTCGCGGGCGTCATTTTCGATGCCCTGCTCGTGGTCGTGATGAGTGTCTATTGGTCGCTCGATCGTGTTCATTTCGAACGGCTGTGGCTTTCGCTTCTCTCGGCATCGACACGTGTTTCGGCGCGCCAGATTTGGCGCGCGATCGAAAAGGAAATTGGAAAATATCTTCGCAGCGAGTTTTTGCAAAGCCTAATGGCCGGCTTGCTCCTGGCGTTCGGCTTTTGGCTTATCGGCTGTTCGTATCCGATCCTGTTGGCCTTGGTGGGGGCAGCGGCATGGCTGATTCCATGGGTGGGAGCTTTGTTCGCCGTGTTGGCGCTCACGCTCACTTCCCTGCCGACGTTAATCACCGATAGCACGTGGCACGGTGTTTTGGTTCTCGCGGCGGCAACACTCTATACCTGCATGGTTTTGCTGCTGCTCGAAATTTTGGTGGAACCGCGCTTGTTCGATCGGCAGCGCTATAGCACGGTGTTGACCGCTTTCGTGGCGATCAGCCTGGCGATGATGTGGGGGGTGTTTGGGCTTTTGATCGGCCCGCCGTTGGCCGTCGTGTTGCAGGTGTTCGGCAGCTTCCTGTTGCGCCGCCGATTGGGACTGACCGGCGACACTGCTCAGGGTCCAGCCGAGGTGGCTGCGCGGCTGGCGGAATTGCGCCGGTCGCTGGCTGGCTCGCAATCGCCGCATCCTGAGCTTGAGAATTTTGTCGATCGCCTGACGACGATCATGCAAGAGGTGCGGGAAGAAATTGCAATTCCTGCCGCCGACCGTCCGAAAATTGGCCTTTTGTTGGCGAATCGGCCTCGCGTGGGAGCGGGCACGGAATAGCGCCGCTAAAACTGGTCGGATTGCCGGTTGTGGCACGTGGTTCGCTCAATCCCTATCCCGGCTGTAAAGACGCCGGCTGTTCTTAAGTCCGTCGCCCACCTTGCATTCGGAGGACAAAACCCATGTCCACGGCAACCGCCACTCGCGTCTCGCAAAATACCGCGCCAGCGGTAAACGCCCGAATCCAATTCAATACCGATCGCAATGTCGCCTACTACTCGAGCTTGGACCGATCGGCCATTGATCGCCGCCTGAAGGAACTCGATTGCGAGTGGAACGTCGAACGAATCTTGGAAACGAACGCTGCCAGCTTAACGATCGGGTCGTTCGTGCTTGGCGCGGTGTCGAATCGAAAGTGGTTCGCGTTGTCCGGATTGGTCGGCTGCTTTTTACTTCAGCATGCGTTCCAGGGCTGGTGCCCGCCGTTGGCGATCGTTCGTCGCCTGGGATTCCGCACTGCCGAGGAAATCGAATCGGAGCGGCACGAACTCCTATGCGCGCGAAAGAAGGCCAAGTCGTAACAAATCGCCGTCGGGAGAAATGCCGCCCTGAAAAATCGCTGTCCTCTTTTCGGCTGTGCTCTGTTGGTACTTTTTTTGACGAGGTGCTGCCATGAAGCTTGGCGCTATTCGGCTCTACATGTTCTTGATTGTCATCGCCTGGCTTGGGGTCGGCCCATTTGTCCTTGCTGAGGAAGCCGATACCCATGAAGGCTTGGTCGTGTCGGCAGCCGCCGGAAAGCTGGCGATCACCGGCATCGACGGCAAGCCATATTCCTACGACATCGGCGATCAAGTGAAGGTCACCGTAAATGGACATATGGGCAAACTGGACGATCTGAAGACGGGCGCCCGAGTCCGCGTAACGACCGACAAAAAAGGCCGGGCATTGAACGTGGCCACGGTGGATGCGGTCAAGGATCGCTATTGCTTGGATTAAACATCACGAGGCCACACCGCCCGGACCGGGGTCCAGGCAGAAGCGCGGGGAGGAGCACGGACGATGCATTACGACAAATCACACCGCTCCGCGAACCGGCTAATTGGTCATTTTTCCGACGAGCAATCGTGTTCCGATTCGCCTCTTTTCGATGTTGACGCCGCCTTGGCAAGACTCGACGGCGATCGCGGACTGCTGACGGAGTTGGTGCATATCTACATCGAAGACGCACCGATGCTGCTGGTACGGATCAGCAACGGAATGCGCGACGCGAATTGCGCCGACGTGCTTCATGCCGCCCACCTCTTGCACGGCCTGGCGGCAAACTTCGGGGCCTGTGCGGTGACCAATCCAGCCGGACGGCTTGAAGCATACGCAATCGACGGGCGCCTGGCCGACGCCGCTGCAACGATCGAGCAACTCCGCATCGAGGCAATTCGCCTGGAGCAGGCGCTGCTGGAATTTTGCTAAGGCGGCATCGTCGAACCCCGATCGGGTTCTGCGAAACTCTTGCCGGCGAAACAAATCCGCAAGCCGCCGCAGATCTTTGCGGCCTGCTTTCTGCATAGCCAGGGAGGCTGGAAAGCCCGAGCCGCGCCGCCGGCCGGCTGGCAGTTCGGCCAGTCTTTCTTGCTTCTTTCTCTTGCAAGACATGACAGCATGCTGGCGTGTGTTTGGCTTTGTTTTCACGCTGGCAACCAATCGAGGCTAAAGACTTGGCCCAGCCTTCCCGAATTTACCGTTATACACGGCATCCTCGTTACAACCCGCATATTCGTTACGATCGTACTCTTACTCGCGACCTATCATGCACGAAGTCGAAAATCGGATCTTGCGGCAAATCGGCGGCGCTTTGCGGCTGTTTTTAGGGGCCTGTGCCGGGAGCATTCTGCTGTCGGCGGCGGCCCCGCTTCGTGCGGATTCGCCGGTGCTGGATCCGATCCCGGCGGCCCTGACCGCGCCGAGAACCCCGATTTGGGTTTCGCCGATCTCGCCGTACGATCCGGCCGAGGGAACCGCCGGCGCCCATGCGGTGCAAATCGGCGCCGCGCCCAGCGGCGGGTACGTGCAAACGTCGGCGTATTCGCAGGCGAACGTCGATTCCAGCCCGTATCAAAGCGCCGCGACAAGTGCGTCGCAGTTGCCGGTGCCGACCCCCGCGGGCAGTCCGGCCCCGGAGCAAGTGCCGGCGGGAGGGTATTTGTGGGGCGGCAGTCTTGCTTCGCCCGGTCCGGCCGATGGTTATCCCTCGGCGGGCTATACGGTCGCGGGATCGGTTCCGCCGGATGCCGAGAGTCCGCCGCCGGCGGGAAATTTGGTGGGCGCATTGGGGATGGGCAACAGCGCGCCGGTGGGCGTGCCGCCGTTGGGCCCGCTGTTCAGCGATCGGCCGATTCTATTGATGCCGAACCTGCCGGTCGATGCCATCCACACCACGTTCCGCGTGCGCCAATCGATCACCGACGAAGTGGGCGACGACGGGCCGATCACTTCGATCGGTGGATTCTTTCCGCATACGACCGACAAGGGCATCTGGTTTTTCGACGGCGAGTTCAACCTGTTGGAAGACGCCCAAAATCCCGGCGAGCAAACGGAGAATTTCGGCGCCAATCTGGGCCTCGGCTGGCGTTGGATCGCGCCGGAATTGGATTCGGTTCTCGGCCTAAGCTTCTGGTACGACCTGGACCGCACGCGGCCCGACTTCGTGCATCAAGCGGCCGTGAGCGGCGAAATTCTCGGCAGCGTGTGGCAGGCGCGCATCAACGGCTATTTTCCCTGCGGCACGAATCGCATCAGCAGCTCCACCGGCTTGGGCCCTGCCTATTACCTCAACGAAAATATCGCCTTCGGTCAAACGCGCTACGACAATCTCGATATGGCCGGCATGGACTTCGAATTCGGCCGGCGCATTCCCGGCTGGCTCGGCGACAACGGCGTGTCGGCGTATGTCGGCGGTTATTTCTACCAAGCCGACCGCTATTTCAATACGTTCGGTGTCGCCACGCGCGTCGAGGCCTTGATCACGCCAAACATCACCTTCGATGCCAAGTTCACCAACGACGCCGTCTTCCGCAATAAAGTCGGAATTGAATTCACGTGGCTAATGCCGAACGGCAAATGCAAGTCGTGCGCGTCGGAGTGTTGCTCTGAAGTTTATCGACTCACCGAACCGGTCGTGCGCAACACCACGGTGGTTTACGCGACGCAAACGCTCAACACGCCGCAACTGGCCCTTAATCCGACGACCGGCACGCCGATCGTCGTCGTGCACGTCAACAGCGCTGCCCCCGCCGGCGGCAACGGCACGGTCCAAGACCCGTACAACAATCTTCCCTCGGCGCAAGCCGGTTCGGCGCCGAACGACATTATCTTCGTGCAGGCCGGCAGCGAATTCTCCGGACAGTCGATCACGCTGCAAAATAACCAGCGATTCTTGGGCGAAGGCATCCCGCACACCGTCGCTACGGTTCAGGAAGGCACGATCACCTTGCCGACCGTCTCGAACGGCACGGTGCTGCCGATCATCGCCAATTCGCCCGGCGACGCCGTCACGCTCGCCAACAGCAACGAAGTGTCGGGCTTCACCATCAACAACTCCGGCGGCGAGGCCATCGCCGGAAACGGCATCTCCGGCACGGCCAATATCAACAACGTGTATATCAACGGCGGCATGAGCGGCATCAATATCCAGAACAGCTCGGCAGCGGTGACCGTGACCAATGTGCCGATCAACGGCGCGGCGACCGGCATCAGCTTGTCGAACAACACCGGCTCGTTCGACTTCGTCGGACAGCAAACCGTCAACGGAAGCACCGTGAACGGCGTCGTGCTCTCGGGCAACAGTTCGCCCGTGACGTTCGACAATTTGCAAATCAACGCCACCACTGGCACCGGCCTCGCGGCCACGAACCAGACCGGCACGCTCACGATCACCACCGGCTCGGTCACCGCCGCGGACGGCGCCGGCGTGAACATCAACAACTCGGCGACCACCGCCGCGCCTCTTGCCGTTAATCTGACAAGCGTCAACGCAACCGGCGGCACCAATGGCATCGCGCTCAATAATGCCGGCGGCACGTTCACCGTCAACAGCGCCGCCACGACGGCCGGCTCGGGCGGCACGATCAGCAACACCACCGGTGCGGGCCTATCGATCACCGGCGAAACCGGCACCGCCACGTTCAACTACATGACCATCACCAATCCCACCGGCGACGGTGTCGATGTCGTGAACACGACCGCCAGCGGCACCGTGACGCTCACCAATCCACAAATCACGCTCACCGGCGCTCAAACGGGCGTCAACGTCACCGGCAACAGCGGCACGCTGAACCTGACCAGCGTGGCGGGCACCTCGACTGTCACCGGCGGCGCCGTCGGCTTGAACGTCACCGGCAGCAGCGGCACCGAAAATGTTTCCAACTTCACCAGCACCAACGCCGCGACCGGCATCAACCTGGCCACCGACACCGGCACATTCAACGGCACCGGCACGACGACCGTTACCGGCAGCACGGTCAATGGCGTCGATCTGACGACCGTTTCCGGCCCGACATCGTTCGGCACATTGAATATCGCCGCCACAACGGGCACAGGTCTGTTGGCCACAAACCAAACCGGCACGCTCAGCACCAGCGGCGGCACGATCACCGCCTCCGACGGCACGGGCGTGAACATCAACAACTCCGCGATCACCACCGCAGCCCCGCTGGCAATGACGCTTACGGCCGTCAACTCCACCAGCGGCGTCAACGGCATTGTGCTCAACAACGCCGGCGGCGCCTTCACCGTCGGCACCGGCACCACGGCCGGCTCCGGCGGCACGATCAGCGACTCGACCGGCGCAGGGGTCTCAATCACCGGCGAAAGCGGCACCGCGACGCTCAACTACATAGCCATCACCAATCCCGCCGGCGACGGCGTCGATGTCGCCAACACGACCGCCACCGGCATCGTGACGCTCACATCGCCGCAGATCTCGCTCACCGGCGCTCAAACCGGCGTGAACGTCACCGGCAATAGCGGCACGCTGAACCTGACCACCCCGACCGTCGCCTTCGCCGCGCCCGGCGCGGGCGTCGGCCTAAGCGTCACCGGCAGCAGCGGCACCGAAAATGTCTCCAACTTTACAAGCACCAACGCCGCGACCGGCATCAATCTGGCCACCGACACAGGAACCTACGCCGGAACCGGCACGACGACCGTCAATGGCAGCACGATCAATGGCGTCGATCTGACGACCGTTTCCGGGCCGACATCGTTCGGTATCTTGAACATTGCCGCCACGACGGGCACCGGTTTATTGGCCACCAATCAAACTGGCATGCTCAGCACCACCGGCGGCACGATCACCGCTTCCGACGGCACGGGCGTGAACATCAACAACTCCGCGATTACCACCGCAGCCCCGCTGGCAATGACGCTTACGGCCGTCAACTCCACGAGCGGCGCCAACGGCATCGCTTTGAACAATGCCGGCGGCACCTTCACCGTCGGCACCGGCACGACGGCCGGCTCCGGCGGCACGATCAGCGATTCGACCGGCGCGGGAGTCTCGATCACCGGCGAAAGCGGCACCGTGGCGCTCAACTACATGAACGTCAGCATGCCCACCGGCGACGGCGTCGACGTGCTTACCTCGGCCGCGGGCGCGAACGTTACGCTCACCGGAACCGCGATCACCCTCGGCGGCACGCAGACGGGCATTCTCGTCAACACGAATAGCGGCACGTTTGCAACGGGCGGCACCACCACCGTCACCGGCGGCGGCACCGGCGTGCATATCGAAAACAGCACCGCGACTGGCGTCGCCAACCTCGGCACGCTTACCGTCACCAATGCGGCGACCGGTGTCTATCTCAGCGGCAATGCCGGCGCCGTCACCACGACGGGCACTACCACGGTCACCGGCAGCACCACCGACGGCGTTCGGGTGGATAGCAACAGCGGGGCCGATACATTCGCCAACTTGCAAATCAGTAACAACGGCGGCATCGGATTGGAATCGAGCAATCAAACCGGCCTGCTGACGATCACGACCGGCAGCATCACCAATACCAATGGAGAAGGCGTGAATATCGACGGTCCGGCGGCAGGCGTTCCTTTGAACGTCGCGCTAACCAGCGTGAACACCACCGGAGGCCCGGCCGGCATCATCCTGGACAATGCGGCGGGCACATTCAGCGTGACCGGCAGCGGCAGCACCGCTGGCTCCGGCGGCACGATCGCCAGTACCACCGGCGACTCGATTCGCATCGCCAATGAGCTCGGAATCCTCTCGCTAAGCAATATGGATGTTACGAATGCTGACGGCAACGGCGTAAGTATCAGCATCTCGGCGGCAGCGTCGACGATCAACCTTATGAACATGGACATCGCCAATTCAGGCGGCAACGGCATCAATGCGTCGAATCTCAGCGGCACGCTGAACGTCGATGGCACGACAATCACCGGCGGCGAAACCGGATTCAATCTCCAAACCAGCAGCGGCACCGCCAATCTCGCGAGTCTCACCGTCAGTAATGCACACATCGGCATGTTTCTGCAAACCGACACCGGCACCATCGACGCAACCGGCGCCACAACCATCACCGGAAGCACGGTGTATGGAGTGCAGCTCCAGAGCAACTCCGCGCCGATCACATTCAATGATTTGGAAGTCTCCGCCAACTCGGGCACAGGGCTGTATTCCAACGACCAATCCGGCCTGCTCACCATCAGCACCGGCAATATCTCGACGGCCAACGGAATCGGCGTACAGCTCGATTCCAGTACGACCGCCGGCACGCCCCTGGCCGTCACGCTCACAAGCGTCAACTCCACCAACGGCAACGACGGCATCGAGCTTGAGCGGGCCGCGGGCACCTTCACGGTCACCGGCACCGGCACGACGGCCGGCAGCGGCGGTACGATTTCCAACTCCAATGACGACGGAGTTCGCATCAACACCGAACTCGGCACCGTCTCGCTGAACAACATGAATATTGCCGGTTCCAACGGGGCCGGCGTCAACATCGACGTTGCCAATGCAACCTCGAACATCACCGTCGCAAATTCGACGATCAGCGACTCGAACAACGACGGCGTGCTGATTCAGCACAACGCGGGCACGGTGAACGTCAGCGACACGACGATCAGTGGCAGCAGTCGAGACGGCATCGACGCGCAGACGAACACCGGCACTCTCAACGTGACCAACGACACGATCACCGGCAACGCTGAAATCGGCATCAACGCCACCGGCAACAGCGGCACGTTGGCCGTCAGCGGCACGACGGTCACCGATGGCACCACCGGCCTCAGCATCACCGGCGCCACCTCGACCAGCACCAATACGCTCGCGAACTTCGTCTCGAACGGCGCGGCGACCGGCATCAACCTGCAAAGCGATGCCGCCGCCGTCACTTTCACGGGCACCACGGCCGTCACCGGCAGCACGGTCGATGGCGTCATCATCAACAGTGTCACCGCCCCGATCACGTTCGCCACGCTGAACATCAACTCCACCACCGGCCCCGCTTTCGTCATGGAGAATTCGGCCACATCGCTGACGATCACCGGCGGCACGATCGTCGCCCAGGCCGGCGACGGCGTGGATATCAGCGGCGGCGCCACCTTGGCCGTCGCTCTCGACAGCGTTTCTTCCACGGGCGGCACCGACGGCATCAATATCAACGGGTCGACGGGCGCATTCAGCGTCGCAGGCGGCACGATCAGCGGTAGCTCGGGAGTCGGCGTCCTGCTCACGAATGTCACCGGCACTTCCGCAGGCAGCATTCTCTTCAGCGGCATGACGATCACCGAGCCGGGAACTGCTGCTCTCCAGGCCAGCGGCGGCGGCAATATCACCGCCAATAATTTGACGATCGACACCCATCTCACGAACGCCGACGGCGTCGATTTCCTCGGTACGACCGGCACCAACAGTGTCACGAATAGTATCCACTTCCTCATCGGCGATACCGACGCCATTCTCATCGAGACTGGAGCCGCCGGCGGCACCTACAATATCAACAACAACGTAGTGAACACGACGAGCACCACCGATGGTCACGGCTTGCAGGTCGAAGACAATTTCGGAGACAATACGTTCAACGTGGGGGGCAATCAGATCAACATGGCCGCTGCGACCAGTTCGATCGGCATCGAGATATTCAACTTCGGCACGACGGATTTCCTATCGAGTTCGTCGAACAATGTACCGGTCACCGCGAATGTTCCCACGTTGTTCGGCGGCTCGTTCACCGGCTTTATCGAAGTCAACGGCACAGAGGTAAACTAGGCTGGCAAGCGGGCCGCGGTTGATTCCCAGCCGCGCTTCTGCTTTGATGAAGCGCCGGAAGCGCTCGCGCCGCAAGCGCCAGCGCGTCCCCGAAAGCCCGGGGAAGGCCCCCACCCCGCCCCCATTGCCAACCCGTCCTCCTGGCCTTCCCTGGGTCCGCCCCGCAACAAACCCTTCGCCCCGCCCCTCCGCCCCGACCCATGATCCTGCTGATCGACAACTACGATTCCTTCACCTACAACCTCGTGCAGCGGCTCGGCGAAATCGATCCGGCCCTCGATCTCGAAGTGCATCGCAACGATCAGATCACGATCGACCAGATCGAAGCCAAGAACCCGTCGCATCTGATCATTTCGCCCGGCCCCTGCACGCCCCGCGAAGCCGGAATTTCTTGCGAAGCCGTGCGGCGATTCGCCGGCAAGCTGCCGCTCTTGGGCGTTTGCCTTGGCCATCAGGCTATCGGCGATGCCACCGGCGGACACATCGTTCGCGCCCGCCGGCTGATGCACGGAAAGGTGGATCTGATCCATCATCATGGCCGAGGGCTCTTTGTCGGGCTGCCGAATCCGTTCGAAGCGACGCGCTACCATAGCCTCGTGATCGAGCCGGGCACGCTTGCCGACGATTATGAAATCACCGCCTGGTCCGAATTGCCGGAGGGGGGCCAAGAAATCATGGCCGTCCAGCATAAGCGCTGGCCGGTGTACGGCCTGCAATTTCATCCCGAGAGTTTTCTGACCATCGTGGGCACGGACATCCTGCGCCGCTTTCTGGAAGTCAGACCCACGTCGTTTCTCGACATCTCTCCACACGCCGCAGCCGCCGCCGGCCAACACCAAGCCTCCCCGCAACACGCGCTGCACATTCAAACCCTCGACCCGTCCTTCGATCCAATCGAAGAATGATCCGTCGTCTTCACTCGCCCCTAGTCCCTCGCCCCGCGCCCCTATCCTTGCTCTCCGTCCTCGAAGCTCGCCGGCTCGTCTTGCAGCACAGTCGATCGATGTCGGCCGTGCGGATGCCGCCGTCCGATTGCCTCGGGCTCGTGCTTGCCGAAGAGATCACGAGCGACATCGATTCTCCTCCGTTCGACAAATCGATGGTCGACGGCTATGCCGTTCGCTCGGCCGACTTGACCGGCGGCCACGGCCAACTGGAAGTGATCGAAGAGATTATCGCCGGCGCGACGGCCCAAAAAACCGGCGAACCGGGCCAATGTTGGCGAATCATGACTGGCGCCCCGATCCCCGCCGGCGCCGATGCCGTCGTGATGCACGAACGGACGACATTCATTGAATCGGACGTTGCATCCGGGCGGCATGCCGATGCGGGCGCCGGTTTCGGCCGATTGGGCCGCGTGCAAATCGCGGAGCACAAATTCCGCGTTGGGCAGAATATCATGCGCCGCGGCGCAGCGATGCGCCGCGGTGATGCGCTCTTGTCGCCGGGCCACACGATGCGGCCGATCGAAATCGGGCTATTGGCCGAAGTCGGGCGAACCGAAATTACTGTGATCGATCGCCCGAGCGCGGCAATCTTGTCGACGGGCAATGAACTTGTTCCGCCCGATCGCCTGCCCGCCGCCGGGCAGATTCGAAATTCCAACGGCCCGATGCTCGCGGCCGCGATCCGCGCCGCGGGCGCGACGCCCGTCGAGTTGGGAATCAGCCGCGATGAGCCCGCCGCGTTGCGCAATGCGCTCGGCGAAGGATTGCGAAGCGACGTGTTGATTATTTCTGGCGGCGTATCGGCCGGCGCATTGGATCTCGTGCCCGGCTTGTTGCAAGAGCTCGGCGTCGTGGAAGTGTTTCACAAGATCAATCTCCGCCCCGGCAAGCCGCTCTGGTTCGGCAGCCACGCGCGCCCGACTTCGTCTGCCTCGTCACTCGGCCCTCGCCCCTCGCCCCTCGCCCCTTCTCTCGTCTTCGGCCTTCCCGGCAATCCGGTGAGCAGTCTGGTCTGCTTCGAGTTGTTCGTTCGGGCGGCGTTGGCTCAACTTGCAGGCCGAACCGTTTCCGAAGCGCTTGCGACCACTCGAGCGCGGCTGTCGACGGGGTTCGTTCAGCACGGCGATCGGCCGACGTTTCATCCCGCCGTGGTTTCATCGCAGCGCGCGGCATTGACGAGCGATCCGACGATTGTGCCGCTACGATGGTCGGGCTCGGCCGACTTGCGCGCGCTCGCGTCGGCGAATGCGCTGGCGATATTTCCGCCCGGGGATCGGGAATTCACCGCCGGCGAAGAAGTCGAAATATTGCCTCTTTTCCCGTGATTTCTCGGCATTTGTGCCGCAGGCGCGCCGAGTCCAGGGTGCCATGGCCGCCGCCCTGAGCGGGCATGTGAAGCGGCGGCGATTCGCGGCAAGAACACCGGCGGCTCGCGCCTTGCCGCTAACTTCCGCAACGGGCATCAGTGCGCGGCAAGGCGCTCGCCGCCGGTTCGTCGATGTCCGCGAGACGCTGTGCCTCAAAACAGTCAGAGCCCCGCAGGTTGCAAGCAACCCGCGGGGCTCTTTCTCGTCGTATCGTGCAGAGCGCCGCTCAAGGGAGCGGGCCGTGCGTGAAGCGTCCTAGCGCTTGGCCTTCTTCTTGGCCGACTTCTTGGACTTCTTCTTCACGCCGACCGCCTTCTTCTTGGCGGCCTTCTTCTTCTTGGCCACAGATCGTCCTCCCGTTTGGGGTTCCGGTGAGTTCGACGCGCTGCGTGCGATCCAACGTTGGTTCGTTTCAGCGAGTCTGCTTCACCACAAATCAAAAAACGTTTCCATCCTTGAAGCCCTCGACAGAGCGTGCACTCATTGCCTCGCGTGTCGTCGAGCTTGCTCCACTGCGCGAGTGGAAGCTTACTTCGTGTAGTTGTACGAATTCTTGCAAATTGTGCAACACGACTTGCGCAGAAATTTTTCGAATCGCGCGCGGCGCGCCACGATTGCTTCGCGCAGCTGCGCGCTGCGCGCGATCAGCGAGCGCGCAAACGCGAGACGTTCTTCAGTAGATCGCGATCGTCGTGCCGTCGCGCATGTGCGCGCAAGGCTGCGCCGCGCGCTGCTCGATTCCGAAGAAGGCGCGCCGCGCTGGCGAGCGCGAGCGAAGATACAACCATCGCGAGAACGACCCGCGCGCAAAACTCGGCGCGCGCGGTTCTCGCGCCCAGCCCGACAACATTTCGCTCCACGCTGCCGACCAATGGCGGCGCTGAATGTGAATCGGATCGAAGCCGTACCACGCTCCGCGGGGCCGAACCGTGCGCAATCCGTGCCGTGCGGCCAGTTCCTGCAAGCCCGCGTCGAGCTGTTCCGTCCGAGAAAATGCGTCGTTTCGACTCAATCGGCAGCCGGGAAACGTGCACGAGCGCATGAGCGAATAGCGCCACTCCGAGAGCGCCATGACCGTCTCGGTCGGCGGCAGTGTCAGCACGATCGGCACAGTTCTTTCCGCACCGCTGTTTGCATTGCCGGCCACTGCATCGATCGTCGACAACCGCGCGATGCATTCGTCGATCCAACCGAGAATCGACTCGACCGAGGCGCCGTAGACGATGTCGTTGCCGATGTCGGTGATCAGGGCCGCGGTCGGCGCCCGCGGCTGCGCGGCGAGGGCGTCCCACAGTCCGCATTGCAGAATGCCCGGTAGCGTGCGTCCCAAAACGCCGCTGGTCATGCCATACGATCGGCCATGGCCGAGCGCTGCGATAATTTCCAGCGGCGCGCCCAACACGTTCGTCGCCGTCTCGACGACCGTCGATATGCCGCGCGTCAGATTGCTTGCACCGAGCAACACGACGCGCCGCGGCGCGATCGAATTCTGCGGCGCGCCGGAGAGCGACGCGTCCGTGAATGGCGCTGATGTAAGCGGCGCCATGTTCGCATTACCATCGTCCGCCATAGCCGCCGCCTCGGCCTTGAAACGATGCCAACGTCGAATAACTATCGTATGCCAGATAGCCGAACATCAGCGCGAGCCACCAATCCTGCAATCGCACACCGGCATAAATCGCCACGGTCACGGCCACCACGACCGAAACCATCAGCGCCTTCGGCAGCGCCTGCGGCATGCGCAGCTCGCTGAGCAGCTCGTAGCAGACATGCCCGCCATCCAACGGCCAAACCGGCAATAGATTGATCAGGCCCCACCAGATGTTGACTTCCAACAATTGGAAGATCAGCATCATCAGGTTTATGTTCGGCACCGAGCGAAAGTGCTCATAATCGAAACCGAAATTGATGCCGAGTGGTTTGCCGAACGAAAACATCACCGGGTAGCCCATCGCTCGGGCCAGCAGTACGGTCAATGCCGCCAGCAGAAAACCCGCCGCGGGGCCGGCAAGAGAGATCGCAATCTGCTTGCGCGGATCCTGCTGCCGGGCCTGATACATGGCCAACCCGCCGAACGAGTAGAGCAGAATCGACGGCCGCCAACCGAAGCTGCGGATCATCAGCGCGTGCCCCATCTCGTGAACCAGGATCGAAACGAACACGACCACGACCCACATCAACATGAATTTGGGCTCGCCCTGCAACGGGCCGAGCAACGCCGCAAGCAGCCAGAAATATGGATGCACTCGCACCGGCACGCCAAGCAGCCGGAAGTTCAGATCGTAAGGCGTAGTGGGCCGATCGCCGAGGAACACGCTGCTTCTCCGCGCGAGGAAGGAACAACACCAAAGACATTTTACCACGGAGGACACGGATCACACGGATGGAGAAGGCAAACGCGGAGCGCGAATGTCTGCTCCATCTTATCCGTGCAATCCGTGTCATCCGTGGTTTCGAATCATGGGAATAGTGCCAGCGGGGCTCGCTCGCTACTTCGCCGATTCCACGACTTCGGCGGTGTTGATCGTCACCGGTTTTTTCGGGCGGTCGTTGGCGTCGATCGGCGTATTGCCAATCGCTTTGACGACGTCGAGGCTGGCGGCGTCGGCGGTGCGGCCGAATGCAGTGTATTGGTTGTCCAAGTGCGGCACGCGCTCCAAGCAGATGAAGAATTGCGAGCCGGCCGAATCCGGATCGCTCGTGCGGGCCATCGACACCACGCCCGGCTCGTGCTTGGTGGCATTGAATTCGGCACGGATGTTGTAGCCCGGGCCGCCGGACCCCGTCCCTTCCGGGCAACCCCCTTGGATCATGAAACCCTTGATGACGCGGTGGAAGCCGAGGCCGTTATAAAAGCCGATCTTCGCCAGCGCGAGCATGTTGGAGCAATGCCCGGGCGCGACATCGGGGAGCATGTCGAGTGTGATTTTGCCGAGCGTCGTGTCGAGCACGATCTGATATTTCTTTTTCTTGAAATCGAGCGTTTTTTGAGCGGCGTCGACTTCAGCCTTGCGTGATTTGGCCATGAGAGACATTTCCTGGGATCGAGAGCGTGCGAAATTGACGAGGCTGAATGAAGCGTAGCAGAGGAGAGGGGCGAGGGGCTAGGGGCGAGGGAAGCAGCGTGCCCACCGGTTTCCCGGCTTGCAGCCCGCTTGCGGTTTCGCGCGTTGCACCAGACGCGCGAAACCGCCAGCGAACTGCCGACTCCAACGTGCGTTCATCTCCGTCCCCTAGCCCCTCACCCTAGCCCCTCACCCTAGCTTGTATCTCCGCGAGGCATTCGCTTTTGTAAATGCGCGATTGTTCGAGCGTGTCTCGATCGCGAATCGTCACGGTGCCGTCGCTGAGCGTTTGGCCGTCGACGGTGATGCAGAACGGCGTGCCGGCTTCGTCTTGGCGGCGGTAGCGGCGTCCGACGGCTCCCTTTTCATCGTAGAACACGTTGTAGTGGGGCTTGATCGCGCGATAGATTTCTTGGGCGATCTCCGGCATACCGTCTTTCTTCACCAGCGGAAAAACGGCCGCCTTCACCGGCGCGAGCCGCGGATGAAACCGCATCACCACGCGGGATTGCATCTTGCCGCTGTCGTCGGGCGCCTCGTCTTCGGCATAGGCCTCGCAAAGAAAGGCCAGCGTCGCGCGATCGGCGCCCGCCGACGGCTCGATGACGTGTGGGATGTAGCGCTCGTTGGTCAGGTCGTCGCGGTAGCTCAAATCTTTTCCGCTGCCGCGATGCCGCGGCTTGCCCTCCGCATCCAATTCGACGACCAATTCATTTCCCTTGCGCACCAGCTTGCCTTGCATGTGGCTGCGGAGATCGAAATCGCCGCGATGCGCGATTCCCTCGAGCTCGCCGAATTCGCCGCTGGGTAGAAAAGGAAACGCATATTCAATGTCGGCGGTGCCGCAGGAATAATGCGAAAGCTCTTCGGGCGAGTGCTCGCGGAGCCGCAGCCGCTCACTCGCCAGGCCGAGATCCGTGTACCAGCGGAATCGGCGATCGCGCCAATAGCGATACCACTCGGCCGATTGGCTCGGATGGCAGAAGAATTCGATTTCCATTTGCTCGAACTCGCGCGAGCGGAACGTGAAATTGCGCGGCGTGATTTCGTTGCGAAAGCTCTTGCCCATCTGCGCGATTCCGAACGGCACCCGCAGCCGCGACGAATCGAGCACGTTCTTGAAATTGACGAAAATGCCTTGCGCCGTTTCGGGGCGGAGGAAGGTTTTCGACTCTTCGCTCAACAGCGCGCCGACGTAGGTTTCGAACATCAGGTTGAATTCGCGCGGCGGAGTGAGCGTGCCGAGTTCTTTGGCGTCGGGCCCGAGGACTTGCGAAAAATCGGCGACCGTGGTGAGCGAAACCAGATCGCCTTCCCAAGCCAGGCCTTCGGCATCCTTGCCGCGGAGATTGAAAAACTTGAGCGCCCGCTGCTGCGTTTCGGCGAGGGCTTCTTCGCCATTTAATTCCGTGGCCACAAAGATTCGCTGGCCGCGGTGCGTGAGCCAGCGGCCGCGGACCTGGTCGTGCCGGTAGCGGCGTTTCGATTGTCGGCAATCCACCATGAAATCGTGGAACAGATCGTAGTGGCCCGAGCATTTCCACACCTGCGGATGCATGAGGATCGTGCAATCGAGGCCGGTCATTTCATAGGCCGAGGGAGCGCCGCTCGGCGGAGCCAGATCGTCGTGCGCGGCGACCATGTCGCGCCACCACGATTCCTTGACGTTGCGCTTCAATTCGACGCCCAGGGGACCATAGTCCCAGCAGCCGTTCATGCCGCCGTAGATTTCGCTCGATTGGAAGATAAATCCGCGGCGTTTGCAGAGCGAAACCAGCTTTTCCATTTCCATCTGAGAATGCACCTTTGTCGGACGTCAAATACCAAAGCCTATTCGATTCGCCAAGCGGCCAGATCCAGTTCCGGAACGACGCGGAGCAAATCGAGCTTTGCCGCGTCGTCGATATCGCGATCCAAATGGATCGCCTTCAGATTGCGGCCACCCTGCGTGTTGCGCAACTCGGCAGCCAGCGTGGCCGGCAAGCCGGACGACTGGCCCCCGACTGCCTGCCTCCACGCCGCGCGGGCAATGCGAGCTTGATCGTTCTGGGCCATTTCGTCAATCGCGCCGCTCTCGATTAGCCGGTCGATGGCAGCCCCGGCGAAGAGAACGTCCTCGCGCGTGATCTTGCCCCGAGTTCCCGCGCAAAGCATGTGGACCGCTCGCGCGCCCGACGCTTGAATCGCTTCGCACACCGCAGTGCGATTGACCATCGCCCCGACGAGCACCCGGCCGGCTTGGCGGCAACGGTTCATGGCCCGCGTGCCGTTGGTGGTGGTGAACACGACCGTTCGGCCGCCGACGGTATCGGGCCGGTATTCGGCCGGCGAATTGCCCAAATCGAATCCCGGAATCGGCAGTCCTTCGCGTTCGCCCCCCAACACGGCTTCGCCTGGCGGCAATTTGGCCGCGATCCGCCGAGCTTCCTCCACCTCGAGGGCGGGAATGACGGCCCGCGCTCCGGCGGCAAGCGCGTGGCAAATCACGGTCGAGGCGCGCAAAACATCAATGACAACCACCGTGCCGCCGGCCAACTCTTCCGGCGCGACAAGGTCGGGCAAAAAATGGGCTGCGAGAGCGGTTTGCATCGCTTGATGATACGTATGGGCGTTCGGGTCGGGAAGCGGCTTCCAATAGCCGCAACGCGCCAAACCGCAAGCGATCGGCCACCCCGGTTAGAAATCTGTCCGCCATGCGGTTACACTCGTGGCGGCAGCATTCCCCTGTCCCCTCACCCTCACCCTCATCCTGCCGCTGTGCCCGTCGATAAATCCAACGACCGAATTCAGCACATGTTCGGTGAAATCGCGCCGCGCTACGATTTCCTGAACCATTTGCTGTCGCTGGGAATCGATTTGCATTGGCGGCGGCAGACGGTGCGGCGAGTGCGGCCGGAAGGAACGGCGCCGGTGCTGGATCTCTGTGCCGGAACGGGCGATTTGGCCCTGGCGTATTTTCGGCATGGCCGCGAGGCGGCGCCGATCGTGGCGGCCGATTTCTGCCCGCAAATGCTGGCCATCGGCCGCCGCAAGGGAATCCGCGCCGGAGCCGCGGATCGATTGACCTTTGTCGAGGCCGATGCGCAGCAGTTGCCGTTTCCGGACAACGAATTTCAGATCGTGGCGGTGGCGTTCGGGCTGAGAAACATTGCCGACACCGACCGCGGGCTGCGGGAAATGGTGCGCGTTTGCCGTAGCGGCGGCCGAGTTGCCGTGCTTGAATTTGCCATGCCCCAGCGGCAGCCGTGGCACGGAATGTATCGCTGGTATTTTCGCAGCGTGTTGCCGCGGATCGGGCAATTGTTCGCGCGACACGGCAGCGCGGCGTACAAGTATTTGCCCTCCAGCGTCGGCGAGTTTCCCAGCGGCCGGCAGTTGGCCGAGCGCATGGAGGCGGCTGGGCTGACAGACGTGGAAATTACGCCGCTGACGTTTGGAGTGGCGATGCTGTATGTCGGGAGGAAGGGGCGAGGGACGAGGGACGAGGGGCGACGCAGTCGCTCGGTCGATGTCGGTTCGAGTGGATGAACTCATATCATGGATCAAGAGCAGAACCAGCGGATTTTGGTGCTGGGCATTACCGGCGCGAGCGGGGCGGGTTATGCCGTGCGGCTGTTGGACGTTCTTTTGGCCGCCGGCCGCGATGTGTACTTGTCGATCAGTCCGGCTGGGCGGGCGGTGATCAAGGAAGAGCTTGGTGCTACCGTGGATCTCGACGATTTCGATGCGGCGAGCTTGAGTTCGACCGGTCTCGGCTTCGGGGAGTGGAGGGCGCCGGCCGATGCCGGCATCGAGCGGCCGCCCGGTCGGATTCATTATTGCCACTACCGAGATTTGATGGCGCCGATCGCCAGCGGCTCGTTTCTCACCGCTGGAATGGTCGTGTGCCCTTGTTCCGGAAGCACGCTCGGGGCGATCAGCCATGCCATGGGCACGAACTTGATTCATCGCGCAGCCGAAGTGCATTTGAAGGAGCGGCGAAAATTGGTTCTCGTGCCGCGTGAAACTCCACTGTCGCTCGTTCAATTGGACAACATGCGCCGAGCGGCCGAGGCGGGTGCCATTGTGCTGCCGGCCAGCCCGGGATTTTATCATGCCCCGGCAACGATCGCCGATCTGATCGATTTCGTGGTCGGCCGAATTTGCGATCAACTGGGCGTCGAGCAAAATTTGATCCAACGTTGGGGCGAAGGCGCGGAGAAGAAGAACGTTCAGTAGTAATTGAGTACCTTTAGCGCAGCGCGACGCGCGAAACCGCAAGCGAGCCACCATCTCGCACGGCATGGAATCTCGCTTGCGGTTTCGCGCGTCCCCCGTGTCCTAACCCCTCACCCTCACCCTCACCCTTCCGCATGCTCCCCCGCGTTCGGCAGATCCTCGAGATGATCCGCTTCAGCCATACGCTGTTTGCGCTGCCGTTTGCGCTATTGGCGGGCGCGATGGCTTGGAGCCGCAACGCGCGGCAAGAACCGCCGCTGGCATGGCGATGGAGCGAATTGGCCGGAATATTGGTGTGCATGGTGGGCGCGAGAAGCGCAGCCATGGCGTTCAATCGATTGGCAGACGCGAAGATCGACGCCCGAAATCCGCGCACTGCCGCGCGGCATTTGCCAAGCGGAATTCTGACGCGCTCGAGCGTGGCGGCCTTTGCGATCGGCTGCTCGGCACTGTTCGTCGCCGGCACGCTGTTGTTCTTGCCGAATCGATTGCCGCTGCTGCTGGCGCTGCCGGTGCTGTTGTTCTTGCTCGGCTATAGCTATGCCAAGCGCTTCACGGCCCTGGCGCATTTTTGGCTCGGCGCGGCGCTGATGCTCGCGCCGATTTGCGCGTGGATCGCGATCCGTGGGCAAGCGGTGATGCAGAAGCCGGCCGATCTACTGCCGGCGATCGTGCTGGGCGGCGCGGTGCTGTTGTGGGTCGCCGGGTTCGACATGATCTACGCCTGCCAGGATGAGCAATTCGATCGCGAGGCGGACCTGTCGAGCGTGCCGGCGCGATGGGGCATTCCAGCGGCGCTGCGGATCGCGGCCGCCTGCCATGCCGGGATGATCGGCCTACTGGCCTTGTTGCCGCTCGTTTATAATCGCTTTGGCGCGATTTATTGGGTCGGCGTCGCGGCAGTGGCGGTGCTACTGATTTACGAGCATCGCCTCGTTCGGCCGGATGATCTGACCCGGGTAAATCGAGCGTTTTTCAACGTGAACGCCATCGTGAGCATCGGTTTATTGCTGATCGGAATTGCGGATCTAACATTAGGCCACTGACGCGCGAAACCGCAAGCGAGCGTCGGCTCCTCCACCCTCACCCTCACCCTCACCCTCACCCTCACTCTACTTCATGTCCCCTCTCTCCGAAATTCGTGCCAAAGTGGAAGCCGGCCAACGGCTATCGGTCGACGACGGGATGTTTCTTTATGGCCCCCAGGTGCATCTCAACGACTTGGGCGAGTTGGCGAACCTCGTGCGCGAGCGGAAGAACGGCAATCGCGCCTACTACAACATCAACACGCATCTGAACGCAACGAATGTTTGCGTCTATCGCTGCATTTTCTGCGCGTTTCGCTCTGACTTACGGGATCCGAAGGGATACCTGATGAGCGACGAACAGATTCTTGCTCGCGGACAAGAAGCGGTCGACGCCGGTTGCACGGAAATGCATATCGTCGGCGGGCTGCATCACCAGAAGAAATTCGATTGGTATCTAAACCTGATTCGCACGCTCCACGACGCCTATCCGCAATTGCATCTCAAGGCCTGGACGGCGGTGGAGATTCATTGGTTCACGCACCTCACCGGTCGATCGATTCGCGAGGTGCTCTGCGAGCTGCGCGACGCCGGCATGGGAAGCTTGCCCGGCGGCGGGGCGGAAATCTTTCATCCCGAGGTGCGCGACGTAATTTGCGAACACAAATCCGACGCCGGCCGTTGGTTGGAAATTCATCGCACGGCCCATTCGCTCGGCCTGCGCTCGAACGCCACGATGCTCTACGGCCATATTGAAAACGCCTTCCATCGTATCGACCATCTGATTCGGCTGCGCGAATTGCAAGATGAAACCGGTGGTTTTCAGACGTTCATCCCGCTTGCCTTTCATCCGGAGAACACGAAGCTCAGCCATATCAAGAAGCCGTCGGTCTTGGCCGACCTGCGAACGATGGCCGTAAGCCGGCTGATGCTCGACAATTTCGATCATTTGAAGGCGTATTGGATCATGCTGGGCATCGGCACCGCGCAGACGTCGCTGGCCTATGGGGCCGACGATCTCGACGGCACGGTGCGGCATGAACTGATCTATCACGACGCAGGGGCCAAGACGCCGGAGATTTTGTCGGTCGAGGACATTCGCCGGCTGATTGTCGAAGCCGGCCGCGAACCGATCGAGCGCGACACGCTGTATCATCGGGTCGAGCGCGAAGGGAGCCGCTGGGCCGCCGCGGAGCCGATCCTCGTGGGGAGCAAATAGTCTCGCCGGATTGAAATTCACCCACTTCGTTCTTTCCTATGCCTCGACGTACAGTGGAACTCGTGTTGCCGGAGTTGGGCGTCGGCGAAAATCCGATTCTGGTCGGGCAGTGGTTGGTGGAAACGGGGCGGGATGTCATCGAAGGGGACCGGCTGCTCGAGATCATTGCCGCGAGCGCGACGGTCGACTTGCCGGCGCCCGCGAGCGGAAAATTGCGCGAGATTTTCGTCGGCGAAGACGATCGCCTCGCAACGGGGCAGGTGCTTGGCGTGATCGAATCGCGCGACGATAACGACGAGACGTGAGCCACAGTAAATGCCGATGCAGATCGATGCCCATCATCATTTCTGGCGATACGATCCGATTCAATACCCGTGGATCGACGAGGCGAAGAGCCGGCTGAAGCGCGATTTTCTTCCGGAGCATTTGACTGCCGAGATCGCCCCCTTGGGGATGGATGGCGTGGTGAGCGTGCAGGCGCGGCAAACGCTCGAAGACACACGCTGGCTTTTGGATCTGGCCGAGCAAAACGAATTCATACGCGGCGTGGTTGGTTGGGCGCCGCTGGTTTCGCCGCGCGTGGCCGACGAGCTTGGCCCGCTGGCGGAGCGCAAGAAGCTGAAAGCCGTGCGGCATGTGCTGCAAGATGAACCCGATCCCGAATTCATGCTCCGCCCCGAGTTCGACAATGGCATCCGCGCCTTGGCGCGGTTCGGCTTGGCATACGACCTTTTGATCTTGGAGCGGCAATTGCCGCAAGCGATTCGGCTGGTGGATCGGCATCCGTCGCAACCGTTCGTCGTCGACCACATTGCCAAGCCGCGGATCGGTGAGGCAATTCTTTCGCCGTGGCGCGAAAATATTCGCGAATTGGCTCGGCGGCCGAATGTTTATTGTAAACTCTCCGGCATGGCCACGGAGGCCGATTGGCAGCGCTGGACGCCCGAGCAACTGCGGCCCTATTGCGAGGTGGTGCTCGAAGCGTTCGGCCCGCGGCGAACGATGTTTGGCTCGGATTGGCCCGTTTGCCTGCTGGCATGCGGCTATCGGCAATGGCACGAAGTTGCGAGCGATTTCATCGCGGCCTTATCCTCGGCCGAGCAACAGCAGATCAAGGGCGAAACGGCGATCGCGGCGTACAGACTGGCAGCGAGTTGAAAAGGGGGCCTGGCTCCGAGCCCAAGAGCGGGTCTGCGGCAATCTGGACGTTGCGTCTCGGTGCCTGTCCCCTTTTTCAACGGACCACGTGCGATTGACGAACCCTTAATCAGATTTCAAAAGCTCCAACTTCTATGAACCTACAGAAATTCAGCTTTGGCATGGGCGATCGGTTCATGCATCAGGGGAAGGCGCAATTGGCGGCCGTGAGGAAGGCTCGCGACTTGGGCGTCGAAGTCGCGCCGGTGTGGAACAAGTCGCACCGCGAGCATCGCATCGTCGGCAGTGGTCCGGAGAGCCTCCGCAGGGAAGCCGACTTGGCGGTCCGGGCGCTCGGCTGGGATGGCCCCTATTTCGTCGACGCCGATCACATCGGTCTGAAAACCGTCGACGACTTTTTGGCGTGGTCCGATTTCTTCACGATCGATGTCGCCGATTCGATCGGCCAGCCGGCCGCCGATGCCGAGATCGAGCGGTTCGTCGCGGCGCAAGCGCGCTTCCATGGCCGGGTGGCGGTTCCTGGAATCGAGCAACCGCTGCTGGCCTCGCCGCGCGATCTTGCCGCGATCGGTCGCAAGTATCTGGCTGCCGCGCAAGAGGCCGGCCGGATCTACCGGCACATCGCGGCGGCGAAGGGCGTCGGAAATTTCGTCGCCGAAGTGTCGATGGATGAAACCGACGAGCCGCAAACGCCCGTGACGCTGCTTTTTATTCTTGCGGCGCTCGCTGCGGAAAAAGTTCCGCTGCAAACGATCGCTCCCAAATTCACCGGGCGATTCAACAAAGGGGTCGACTATGTCGGCGACGTGGCCCGCTTCGAGCGCGAATTTGCCGACGATATTGCCGTGATCGCCTTTGCCGTCCGCGAGTTTGGCCTGCCGGCCGATCTCAAGCTCAGCGTGCATTCCGGGAGCGATAAGTTCTCGATTTACGGCCCCATTCGCCGAACGCTCCGCCGCACCGGCGCGGGCCTGCATCTCAAGACGGCCGGCACCACGTGGCTCGAAGAACTGATCGGCCTCGCGGTCGCTGGTGGCTCGGCTTTCTCGACGGTCAAGGAAATCTACCGCCAGGCGCTCGATCACATCGATGCTCTCTGCGAACCCTACGCCGCGGTGATCGACATCGATCGCCGCAAGCTACCGGCGATCGAAGAAGTGGCAGACTGGAGCGGCGAGCAGTTCGTCGGCGCGCTAAGACACGATCCGCGTTCGCCGCGCTACAATCCGCATTTGCGGCAACTTTTGCACGTCGGCTACAAGGTCGCCGCTCAGATGGGCGATCGCTATTATCGTGCGCTCGAAATCCACGAAGCGATCATCGCCGAAAACGTTACCGAAAATCTCTTCGAGCGTCACTTGCAGCCGCTTCTGCTCGCGAAGGATTGAGGGCCGAGCGAAGCTTAAGCTCGAACTGCAGACCGCCTGCCAATTTCAGGCCGCCCGCCGGTGGTCTTCCGCCGGGTTCTTCTCCTCCGTGCCGGGCGACTGCCGCACGTCAGTTGGGGTGGTCTCATACGGCCGCTGGAAGTTCAGCAAATAGATGCAGCCGCCGATCATTCCGCCGGCGATGGCCACTAGAAACCAAAGCAGGCCGAGTGTGACGCCCAACTCTTCGCTCACCCCATATGAAGCCAACATCCAGGCCAAGCCCCCCTCGCGCAGGCCCACGCCGCTGATGCTCAACGGCAGCATGGTCAGCAGCGAAACGGCCGGCACGGCAACGCAATACACCGCCAGCGGAATGGCCAGCCCGATGGCATGCCCGATCTCGGCCACCATCAACACGTTCAATCCCTGCACCGCCAGACCCCAGCCGATCGACCGCCGCATCACTTCCGGCCGATCGTGATATGGCATCAATTTCGCCGCTAGCCCCGCCAAGCGGCCGTTCGCGGGGAGCAAACCGGCCAGCCATTTCCACAAACGTAGCCCGAGCGAAACGGCCAAAAGCGCCGCGGCCAAGAGCGCGACTCCCACGAGCGCTGCCGGCACAAGCGACCATGAGAACGTTCGAGCCGCCAGCGCGGTGGCCCCGATCACGCCCAAGCCGATCAGCCCTGCCGCCCGATCAGCTAGCACGGTGCATGCGCCGAGCATCCGGCCAGCCGTATTCGGCGCGAGCCAATAAGCCTTCAACACATCGCCGCCGATCGACGAGGGCAGACATAAATTGAAAAACATCCCCTCGAAGTACAACTGGATGAATCGCAGCCGCGAATAATGGAAACCGAGCGGCCGAGACAATTCGGCCCATCGCCACGCGCTGGCCACCTGAGCGCACAAGAAAATGCCGAGCGCCGCGGCCCAATGCTGCCAGGCCAATCCTTGGATCGCTGCTTCGACCGGCTTCCATTGCGTGTGCTGCATCAGATAGCCGACCACTGCCGCGCCGGCCGCGACACGCAGCCAAAAGATCCATCGTCCGCGTCCACTGGAGCGGATGTTTTTTTCGACGAGAGCCGAATCGTCATTCAACGATGACACGGTTGCGCTCCATTCTGCTGAGATGACATGGAATTTCGCTCCGCCACTCGTGAAGCCACCCGGTCGCCCATGGAAGGAGCAACAAGTTTTGCCGATCGGCCCACGAGCACCATGTCGCCGCGGCGGCCGAACCGCGGCTCGCGGGCAACGATTTCAAGGTCTGCCGGCGCCAGAGCCTTGAGTTGCTCGAAGCCTTCGGGATCGGTGGCGACCAAGGAATTCTGCTCGTTCGCAAAGAGTGCCGCGGCGTCATTGGCCGTGGCAAGTTCCTCGACCTTTCGATCGGCGTAATACACCAGGCCGACAAACGCCAGGCGAAACTGCCCGAGCCGCGACGGTTGCTCCGGTATTTTTTGCAGGAATTCGGCGAGCCGCACGCCATTCTGTTCCTGGCTCAACGGCGCCGCCAATCCGCCGAGCAACAACGCCAATAGCAACGCCGAGCTCGCGGCCATGCTCGCCATCGCCATGCACGGCGATCGCCGCCGCTCGAAAATCCACGCTGCAATTGCCCCTGCGATCGGAATCAATCCGATCCAACCAAATTTCACGGCCTCTGGATTCATCGCCTGCGGAAGCCAATGCCTGACGGTCAAAATCGAGGCCGACAGCACCGCTCCCGCTAGACCGAGGGTGATCCAGACGGCCGACAGCCGCCGCACGCGGGCCGTCTGAAAATCGGCGATCCAGTCGGCGATCCACCACCCGACCAAAACCGCGAGCGCCGGATAGGCCGGAAGAATGTAGTTCGTCTGCTTCGTTCCACAAATCGAAAAGAACAGGATCCACGTCGCCGACCAAACGAGCATAAGCCGGCACGCCGTGGCCGCGGGGCCATCATGCCGCATGCGCCTCATGGCGGCCGCCAACGCCGCGGGCAAGAGAAGCGACCATGGAAAAAAACATGCCAGCAGCGTCAATGGCGGAAACAGCAGCCAGCCGTGATGTCCTTCGCGAGGTTCCAGGAACCGCTGCACATTGTGGTTCCAAAAGAATTCATGCCACCACTGGCCGTGCGTGCGAATTGCCACGCATGCATACCACGGCAGCGCGACGGCCAGCACCGTCAGCACGAGCGTGAATGGCCGCATCGCCAGCGCGGCGGCTGGAAAGTCGGCCGCGAGCCGCCGCAGATGCCGAAATATCAGCTTGGCGAAGTACGGCAGTTGATTGCCGAGATTGCCGAATTCGGGCCGAACCGGCGGCCGCGATGCGGCGCCCATCCGAGCGCCTGCCTGTTCGCGCGATTGCAGCCGTAATCGAGAACCTTCAAGCCACACGAACCCGCCGATGGCAGCCACCGGCAACACGACTCCGACCGGCCCCTTGGCGAGCACTGCCAATCCCATCGCGGCATAAACCGCGACGAACGACCACCACCCGCGTGGCACCACGGTTGAAAACGCTGCACTGCTGGGCAAGCCAGCAGCGGCAGCCACCATGCCGCGCGTTTTCTTGCCGACACCCATGACATACGCCAATAGCGCTGCGGTGGTGCAGAAAATCAATGTCGAGTCGGGAGTGGCCAGACGGCCCGCGACCGCGAACATCCAATTCGTTGCCATCGCCAAGCCGGCCCATAGTCCGACCTCCGGCCGAAACAGCCGCCGGCCCAAGTGATAGGTCATCAGGCAGGTGCCCAATGCCAACAGCGCCGAGGGAAGCCGTGCCGCCAGTTCGGTCGTGCCCAGCAGTTCATACGAGATCATCGCCAGCCAATAGAACAACGCCGGCTTATCCGGCCTCAGGCGAAAATTGAACGTCGGCACCACCCAATCGCCGCGGTCGAACATTTCCTGTGCGCAGCGGGCGTTTTTCGATTCGTCGTCGTCCCAAAGCCGCGGCCTGCCGAGACCGCCGAAAAACACCACCGCGGCGATGATCGCGACCAAAGCTTGGTGGCGGAACATGAAGGGGTGAGGGTGAGGGTGAGGGTGAGGGGACAGGCCACCGCTGGTTCGTGAGAACGCTATGGGGCACGCTTGCGGTTTCGCGCGTTGCCATTTTTGTTCAACCGAGGCCGGCCCAAGCCTATTTCCGCTCGTCGCTCGCGCGGCTTGCCGTCTCGTTTGACTGCGTCGCCGGCCGGCGCCCGACAAGCAACAATTCGCCCGGTTTCAAGAATCGTCGGATATGCTCAAGCACCACGGTGTCGGGAGGCAAGATCGGCCGGAGCTCTGCCAGGCCATCGAGATCCGTGATCAGCAAGGTCCCTTCCAAATCGTCGAGCCATAGCCGTGTGTCGTCTGGCTGATAGGGATCGATCGGTCCGCTCGGCGCGACCGCTCGCGCCACTTCGATCGAAGCGCCGGGCGCACTAGCGTTGGCTAGCCGAACGCCCATGATCGGTTCGTTCCGGCCGGCGTAATACACGAAATCGGGCAGGCGGATGCGATAGGTCGCGATCGGCGTCGATCGGTCGCCGTAGCGGTTCACGGCTTCAACGAACTGCACGCTCGTTTGCAGCTTGCTGATCGGCACCGCGGCAATGGCAAATATCCCGGTAAACAATGCCACGGCCATCACGACCAATGAAGTGGCGGCGAACGCCGGCTGCCCGCGCCGCTGGAATATCCAGCCCGCAACCGCGCCGGCGATGAGGATCAGCCCGAGCCAATTCGAACTTGGCGCCCCCGGCGCAAACCGCGCAACCACCAGCGGCAGCGCGACAAGAAATCCAATTCCCAGCGCCGCCAGAGCAGGCCAACCCCACTTAAACCAATTGCGTCCGAATACGAGTTGCGGCGCCGAAATCCAATCCGCGATCCACAGCCCCGCGATGACCGCCAGCAGCGGATAGGTCGGTGCGATATAGTGCGAGAGCTTGCTGGCCGACAACGTAAACACGGTGAACCAAACCGCGATCCAGCATAGCGCAAACACGCATGCCCGCGATTTCGCATCGCCGCGGCGCAGCCGACCGACGACCGTGATCAAACCAAACACGAGCGTCAGGACCCACGGAAAAAAACCAACCATCAGGGCCACCGGGTAATACAGCAACGAGCCGGCATGTTGCTCCATCGGGTGCAAGAAGCGATGGAGATTGTGGTGAAACAGGAAGCTGTCGATCCAATCTCCGTGCGTCATGATGCCTACCGCGATGTACCACGGCAGCGCGATTGCCGATACGACGATGGCCAGCGTCACCGGCCGCATGGCCCAGGTTGCAGCGGGAAAGTCGATAATCGCGGCTGTGATTCGTCGAACGGCAGCGTGCAAGGCGCGGCCGATCCGGCTAGCGACGGAGACGGTCGGTAGGGGCGGCTGTTTGCGGCCCGGAAGTTGTTTGGCCGGCTCAGCCACTGCTTCAACAACCCGCGGCGCAGTGTTCGCCCCGCCAACAGTTAGCACCCAAATTCCCAAAGCGGCGACCGGCAAGAGAACGCCGACCGGCCCTTTGGCCAGCACCGCCACGCCAAGCGGTGCGTACATGGCGACAAACCACCCCCATGATCGCGGCATGACCGCACGAAATCGCGCGAGCCCACTCGGCGAACCGGCCATATTAGCCCGAAGCGTCAGCGAGGAAGAACCGGCCATACTAGCCCGAAGCGTCAGCGAGGAAGAACCGGCCGCGTCATGCCCGCGCAGAGCCGTGGGCATGGCACCCTCGAGGCTGATACCCTCGACCCGCGCGCCCGCGACGCTGGCGCCCGCGGCGCTGGCAACTTCACCGCCGCCCCATAGCTCGCGTCGCACGCCGACGACATACATCAAGACCGACAGGGTGGTGCAAAAAATCAGCGGCGAATCGGGCGAGGCGGCTCGACCAACCACGGCAAACGTCGCCGTCGTTGCCACAATCAATCCGGCCCACAGGCCGACTTGCGGCCGGAACAGCCGCCGCCCCAAATGGTAGGTCATGAGCGCCGTGCCCACCGCCAATAAGGCTGAGGGAAACCGGGCGGCGAATTCCGTTTGCCCAAACAGGTGAAACGAGCCCATCATCAGCCAATACAAGAGCACGGGCTTGTCGGTCCACAAATGCTCGTTGAACGTCGGCACGATCAGATCGCCGCGATGCATCATTTCCTGTGTGCAACGTGCGTACTCCGGCTCGTCTTCGTCCCACAGCTTCGGTGCTCCGAGGCCGATGAAGAAAACAGCCGCTGAAGTGAAAAGAATCGCAAACTGGTGGCGAATGAGTGTTCGCATTGCAACTGGCTTCCATGCCAAGGGTGGGTCGATACGGGGCCGGAACTGTAGGAAATCCGCGGTCCAGGGTCAAGGCGTCAGCAACCGGTGCGAACGCGCGAAACCGCAAGCGAGCCGGAATCTCGAACGATGCAGGAAGCCCGCTTGCGGTTTCGCGCGTCGCCGCCCCCCTGTTCGCCGATTCAATGCTTTGGCACAATTTCATGCCATCCTGCTAGCGTTTCTTGCCGCCCCCAGTTCTCAGGAGTGCTTGCACCATGCCCACCAATGGAAGCCTCAATCGGAAGTTGCGTATGGCCTTGGTCGGCGGAGGCCAAGGTTCCTTCATCGGCCGCGTTCATGCCGCGGCGGCCGTACTCGACAATCGGGCCGCGCTCGTGGCCGGCGCGCTATCGAGCGATCCGGACCGGGCCAAAGCCTCGGCTTCGGACTACGACATCCCGCTGGATCGGGCTTACGGCTCCTATCAAGCACTGCTGGCAGGCGAAAAATCGCTCTCGCCCGAGCGCCGGATCGATTTCCTCTCGATCGCCACGCCCAACCACACGCACTTCGAAATCGCCAAGGCGGCAGTGGCGGCCGGCTTCAATGTGATTTGCGACAAACCGATGACGTTCGATCTCGCTCAGGCCGAGGAATTGGCCGACGCCGTAGATCGATCGGGCGTGGTGTTCGCCGTCTCGCACAACTACACCGGCTACCCGCTGGTGCGCCAAGCGCGGCAGATGATCCTCGGCGGCGAGCTCGGCGAGATCAACGCCATTCGAGCTTTCTACATCCAGGGTTGGCTCCGCACTCGGCTGGAAACGGGCGATCAAAAGCAGGCCGCATGGCGCACCGATCCGGCCCGCAGCGGCGCTGCCGGCTGTTTCGGCGACATCGCCACGCATGCCTACAATCTGGCCCGTTACACGACCGGCCTGCTGCCGGAGCAGATCAGTTGCCATTTGAAGACTTTCGAAGCGGGCCGAAAGCTCGATGACTATGGCACGGCCATCGTGCGCTTCGAGAACGGCGCGTTGGGCACTGTCACGGCATCGCAGATCACGCATGGCCGCGAAAACGATCTTTGGATCGAAATCGACGGCACTAAGGGTTCGCTCGAATGGCATCAGGAAGAGCCGAACAAGATGCTGGTCCGCCGCAATGGCCAGCCGCACTCCTTGTACACCCGCGATCCGAACGCACCGTTCATGAACGATCTTGGCCGCGGCGCATGCCGGCTGCCGAGCGGGCATCCGGAGGCGTTTTTCGAAGCGTTCGCCAACGTCTATCGCGCCGCCTACGAAGCGATGATCGCCCGCGCCGCCAGCGAGAAATTCGCCACCGTCGATACGGTTTATCCGAACGTGAACGACGGTGTGGAAGGCATGTATTTCATCCAGCAAGCCGTCGCCAGCAGCCGCGAAAACGGCGCATGGCTGCCGCTACGGCACAAACGGGCGCGGCGATAGATGGGCTATTCGACCGTAACGCTCTTCGCCAGATTGCGCGGCTTGTCGACATCGCAGCCGCGGATCACGGCAATATGGTAGGCGAGCAATTGCAGCGGAATCGCGGTGATGATCGGTTGCAAGAAATCCTCGGCCTCGGGAATCAAAATCACGTCGTCGGCCAATTCGGCGACGCGGTTGTCTTGTTCGCCGATCACCGCGATCACCGGTCCGCCGCGAGCCTTTATCTCCTCGAGGTTCGACATCACCTTGTCGTACACAAAGCCGTGCGGCATGAGAAACACGCTCGGCGTATGTTCGTCCACCAGCGCGATCGGGCCGTGCTTCATCTCCGCGGCCGGATAGCCTTCGGCATGGATGTAGCTGATTTCTTTTAGCTTCAGCGCCCCTTCCAAGGCGGTCGGAAACGTGTGCTGCCGCCCAAGGTAGAGGAAATTGCTGCAATGGGCATACTTGGCGGCGATGCGGCGAACTTCGTCGTTCGTCCTAAGCGCCTGGCGCACCTGATCGGGCAATTGCTGCAAGGCGTCGATGATTCGCAGCCCGGCGCCGAAGCTCAAATGGCGAAGCCGGCCGAAATACAGCCCGAGCATCGCGAGCACGACGCATTGGGATGTGAACGCCTTGGTCGAGGCGACGCCAATTTCCGGACCGGCGTGCAGATAAATGCCGCCATCGGATTCCTGGGCGATCGAGCTGCCCACGACGTTGCAGATCGCCAGCGTCGGATGCCCCTTGCGCTTGATTTCGCGCAGCGCCGCCAGCGTGTCGGCCGTTTCGCCGCTTTGCGTGATCGCGAACAGCAGCGTGTCGCGGTCCATCGGTGGATTGCGGTAGCGCAGTTCGCTGGCGTATTCCACTTCGACCGGAATTCGCGCGAATTCCTCGATCAGATATTCGCCGACCAGCGCCGCATGCCAACTCGTGCCGCACGCCGTGAGCAGAATCCGGCCGATCGATCGCAATTGCTGCGGCGATAGATTCAAGCCGCCGAACACCGCGGTCGCCTCTTCGCGGCAAAGACGGCCCCGCATGGCATTCTGCAGCGACTCGGGCTGCTCGAAGATTTCCTTGAGCATGTAGTGCGGGTAGCCGTTCAAGCCGACATCGTCGCTGGCGATCTCGAGCGTGCGAACGCGATGGCTCACATGCCCTTGATCGCGATGCACGACGCGGAGCGAATCGGCCGTCAGAATCGCCAACTCGTGATCGGCCAAATACACGATCCTCTGCGTGTTGCCCGCCAGCGGCGAACCGTCGCTCGCCAAAAAGTGCTCGCCATCGCCAACACCCACCACCAACGGGCTGCCAAGCCGCGCGGCAAACAATATGTCCGGGTATTCGCGAAACAAGATCGCGAGGCCGTAGGTGCCGTGCAGCTGGGCCAGCGCGGCGGCAATGGCGCGGATCAAATGGTCGTAACGGTCGTCCGAGCCGGTTTTTGTATCGTGGACAGGAGTGCCGTGGGCGCGCGAAAGAATGGGGACAGGCACCTCGGGGTCGGCCCGATCCATGGGGCTTGCCGTCAGATGGTCGGAGCCAGTCCCCATTCTTTCGCTCCGTCCGTCGGCCGAGGCCAGTTCGCGCTCCAGGCAGCTTGCGATCAGATGGGCGATCACTTCGCTATCGGTCGCGGAGCGGAAGATGTAGCCTTCGCTTTCGAGCCGTTCGCGCAACGGCCGAAAGTTTTCGATCACGCCGTTGTGCACGATGGCGACCGTCTGCTGGCCGCCGATATGCGGATGGGCGTTCTCGTCGGTCGGAGCGCCGTGCGTGGCCCAGCGTGTGTGGCCGATGCCGATCGTACCGGGCGCGGGAGCGTCGGCGAGTTTTTCTTCAAGGGCGTCGATTCGGCCGGCCGTTTTCACCAGATCGAATTGGCCGTCGGGCGCGATGGTAGCAATGCCCGAGCTATCGTAGCCGCGATATTCGAGCCGGCGGAGTCCTTGCAACAAAAACTCAACGGCCGGACGATGCCCGACATAACCGACAATTCCGCACATGGCATTGGCTCCGATGTTCGCGCTGTAACAGCCGCCGGATGGCGGCGCCGTTTGATGGTTCCAAAGGGGGTCGGGCACATTTTTCGGCGGCGGCGCGCTTTGGAAATGCTGACCGCAAACAGGCCGAAAAATGAGCCAGAACCCGGACCGCCGCCGGCGCCGCCACAATCACCGGCGAATCGGGATGGCAAACTCAACTCATTATTATAACATTATTTGCGCGATCGGCCGGAGACGAGTTTCTGAAGCCCTTGCTATCGCTATTCTGTTGGAGTTCACGCTTTCGCGTGTCGCTTTTCAGCACGCTAAAGCGTGACCTCCCACAAAGATTGGCGATCCTCCGCACTGTGAAACTATGAAACCACTGACCAGCTATATCGTTATCCCCGCTCGATTGCAGTCGACGCGGCTGCCGCGAAAAATGCTATTGCGCGAAACCGGCAAATCGCTGATTCAGCACACGTATGAAGCCGCCCGGCAAGCCCGCAAGCCGCGGGGCATTTGCATTGCCACCGATCACGAGGAAATCGCCGCCGAGGTGCGCTCCTTCGGGGGCGAGGCGATGATGACCAGTGTCGATTGTGCCAGTGGCACCGATCGTATCGCCGAAGTCGCCTCGCGGCTTTCCGGCATCGATATTTTTGTCAACGTGCAGGGCGACGAGCCGGAGATGTCGGGCCAATCGATCGACCGCGTGATCGAGCTCTTGGAAGAGCACCCGGAGGTGTCGATGGCGACCGTGGCCACGCCGATCCGCCAGCGAGAGCAATTGAGCGATCCGGCGTGCGTGAAGGTGGTGTTCCCGATTCATCGCGATGCGGCGGGGCGGATCTCGGGCAACGCCCTGTATTTCAGCCGCAGCCAGATCCCGTTTGCCCGCGAATGGGACGACAGCTTGCTCTCGGCCGAGCCGCCGAATTTCTATCTCCATTTGGGGCTCTACGCCTACCGCCGCGATTTCCTGGCCAAGCTGACGCGTCTGCCGCGCTCGCCGCTGGAAAAGCTCGAAAGCCTGGAGCAACTCCGCGTGCTGGCCGCCGGCCTGCCGATCCTCGTCGGCGTGGTAAGCGAATCCTCAAGCGGCATCGACACCCCAGCCGACTACAAGGCATTCGTCGCACGAACGCGGAAGAAGTAATGGCGAAACAATTACCTGCTATACTGGCGACTGGGCTTCGAGTCGGTAATGGCCGCGATGCAGCAACGTATACCACAGATCGATCGCATTTCGCCGGGCTTCGCCGCCCCAGTAAAGTTCGCACTTTTTGTCGCGATGGCGATCGCATCCGTCGCGGATCGGGCGGCTAGTGGCGCAGCGATTGAATCCTCGGCCAGCCATTTGGTTGCCGAGCAGACGGCGATTGAAGCGAAGGACTCAGGACAACTTGCAACGCTGGCCGCCTGGTGCGATGCGCACAAGCTTCCATCGCAAGCGAAAATGGTTCGCGAGTGGCTGCCGCATCGCGAAGCGAACAAACTCTATTTCTTTCTGATTCCTGATACTTTCGCGCCACCGGCGGCGATAACCAACACCGCGGCCGATGCTCCGGCAGCAAGCGATTCAAACGTAGCGCGATGGTGGCAGCAGTTCGTCAAGCTGCGGCAGACCGAGGCCGATGCACTGTTTGCTCTCGCCAAAAAAGCGTTGGCGGCTCACGAGCCGGCGCTGGCATATGAACTCGTGCGCGAAACGGCGCGCGAAAACCCCGATCATCCCCAAGCGCGAATCATCCTCGGATATGAAAAATACCATGGCCATTGGATGTCGCCGTATGCGATGCATCGCATGGTCACGGGCTACGCGTTTCACGAAAAGTTCGGCTGGGTTCCGGCCGGCGACTTGCCGCGTTACGAACGCGGCGAACGGAGATATTTGGGCGGTTGGATCGACGCCGCCACCGACGCCCGAAAGCATGCCGACATTAAAACCGGCTGGCGGATCGAGACCGAGCATTATGTCGTCACCACGAATAGCAGCCTCGAGGCGGGCGTCGCGCTCGCCGGACAATTGGAACGGCTGAACGAAATCTGGCGGCAGATATTCGTCACGTATTATCTTCCCGAGGCGGAGTTGCGCAAGCGCTTCGAAGCCACGGCCCCGGTTCGCCCGGCGACGCACCAATTGCATGTCGTCTATTTCGCCGATCGCGATCAATATAATGCCACGTTGCGGCCGATGCAGCCGAGGATCGGCATGACGCTTGGAATCTACATGTTCGACTCGCACACGGCCTATTTCTTCGCCGGCGACGGGCAGAACGAGCAAACGCTGTTTCACGAAGCGACGCACCAGTTGTTTCAAGAAATTCGCCCCGCGTCGCGCGACCTTGGCCGGCACAACAACTTTTGGATCATCGAAGCGGTGGCCTGCTACATGGAATCGCTGGTCGACCATGGCGACTATTACACGGCCGGCGGTTTCGAGGAGGGGCGCGTGCCGGCGGCACGGCAGCGATTGCTGGCAGACCATTTTTATGTGCCGCTCGCTGAACTGTGCTCGATCGGCCGCGACGCGTTTCAGCACGACCCGCGGCTGCCGAAGATCTATAGCGAATCGTCCGGTCTGGCGATGTTTCTGATGCACGACGGCGCCGGCCGCTACCGCCAGCCGCTCGTCGAATATTTGCTCGCCGTGTATGCCGGCAAATCCGACCCCGACACGCTCTCGCGCCTGACTGGCACAAAATACGACAAACTCGACGAACAGTATTTCGACTTCATGAAGCAATCGCCGAACTAGGGTTCGTGGCTCGGGACTCGTGGTTCGCGACTCGGGCCGAGCAAGCGAACAGTGCGACCAATCCGAAGTCCGGACCACGGACCACGACCCCCGAATCAGATTGATTTCCTCCGAAAATGGCGGATAATCCTTTTGTGAGCATCGATAATTTCATCATGGCCGAGCTTCACGAAGCGGCCGAGCGGGCCGGCAAGAAAGTCCGCGATCGCGATGCGATGCGGCGCGCCTGCAGCCAGTTGGATGTAGCCAGAGAAGAGCTACGTAAACGCGTCGGAACCCTCGATATTGCCGTCGGCCTTATTCGTTCCGGCCGCGACCAGTGAAGTATCCGTCGCTTTCGCTTCTTTCACGGGCGTTCGAGATCGCTTCGCAAGCGGGGATCGGTGTTTACGACTGTCTTGACTCTCGCGGGGGATGGGCATTGCGATCTATTGACGGCCGACAAGAGGCTCTTGGTATCACGAACGTTTGAATTCTTTGCAGTGCGGAACGAAAGCGGCTTTATCGTAGTAGGCACACTCCGTGTGCCGTCAGCGCGCCGCGGCGCGTTGCGCCGCCGAACAGCGCCGCCGAACAGCGCAGACGGCACACGGAGTGTGCCTGCTACTTTGGTTGCGGCTCCGCCGCGCTGTGTTCCCACATGTCTCTCCCTTCCCGCGATGACAACAAGCAGGCCGAAGAAAGAAGGTGACGGAACATGCCTCGTCCTTGGAAGCTCGCGGAAATCAACTATGGCTACGTGAAAGACCATCCTTATGAGGTGGCGGTGCTGCCGTTGGGGGCCACCGAGCCGCACAATCTGCACCTGCCGTATGGCACCGATATTTTCGAGGCCGACGCGATCGGCGAGCATATTTGCCAGGCCGCCCATGAGCGCGGGGCTCGGGTGGCTCTGTTGCCGACGATTCCCTATGGCACCGAAACGAATCAGATGGCCTTTCCGATGGCCATGAATCTGAATCCCTCGACGGTCGCGGCCGTGGTGACCGATTTGGTCGATTCGTTGGCGCACCATGGGGTTCGGAAACTGATGCTGCTCAATAGCCACGGGGGAAACGATTTGAAGCCGGTGCTCCGCGAATTGTATGGCCGCACTTCGACCGCCGTGTTCTTATGCAACTGGTATCAGGCCATTGCCGACATGCAGCGCGAAATCTTCGAGCGGCCCGACGATCACGCGGGCGAAGTGGAAACATCGCTGGGGCTGGCTTATTTTCCGGACCTTGTGGCCCACATGCCGGACGGCAAACTAGCTGCCGACGACGGCGCCGTTCGGCGCGCGCGGTTCGAAGCCGTCAACCGCGGCTGGGTGTCGATCACGCGCCCCTGGCATTTGCTCACCACGAATAGCGGTTCCGGCAATCCGCACGCGGCCACGGCCGAAAAGGGGCGGCAGTTGATGGAACTGCTGGTCGACCGCTTAGCGAGTTTTTTGGTCGAGCTCTCGGCAGCGCCGCTCGACGAACGGTTTCCGTTCGAGTGACAGTCGCCGGCGCACTCGGCGCCGGCAAGCGGGCCGTAGGCTCGGACGAAAAATAGCTTCCGCTTTTCGAATCCCTCGCCCTGCCCTCTTCCGCGAGGGGGAGAGGAGTCTGTGGAGAAGCTATTTTCGGCCGAGCCTTAGGCGGCGCCGGCTCTGTCATCGCTTCGGGCCAGCGTTTTGAGACAAGGCCTGGCCCGAAGTATTACAGACGGAGCGCCTCAATGCCGAAGCTATTCTTCGAGCAGACCTGAAGCGGGATTTTGACCCGCGGGCGGTGCAAAACTATTTCTGCTCGATCCGGTAGAGATTTGTCTTCGTTCGCACGATCAGCGCGTGGCCGGTAAGGGCGGGCGAACTCATGAAGCCGTCGTCCAGGTGATTGACGGCCAATTCTTCATAGTCGCGGCCGACTCGCAGCACGGTCGTCGTGCCATTCTCCCCGAAATAATAGATCCGGCCGTCGGCGGCGACCGGCGAGGCGGAAAAACTGCTTCCCAGCCGTTTCGACCACAAAACCATTCCCGACTGTGCCTCGACACACGACGCAACGCCCGAGTCGTGGACCAGATAAATCAGATCGCCGACCAACAACGCCGAGGGCTTTGAGCCGACCGACTTGCTCAATTTCCAGACGACATTCGTCGCCGTGATGTCTTTGCCGAGCGTGTCTTTTCCGGCGGCATCCTTCCCGGCAGCGACCTTCCCGGCAGCATCCTTCCCGGCAGCGGAGTTGTTCACGGTCGCTTCGGCGGCTTCGACAATTTTTGGCGGACGGACAGCCAGTAGGTCTGCCTTGCCGAAGCCGGTGTTCAAAAACAGGAGCCCATCGCCGAAAATCGGCCGGGCCGTCGAAGAAAAGCTCGAATAATGAACTCGCCACAGCTCTTTGCCGGTGCGAGGATCATAAGCCAGCGTCGCTTTCGAGCAAGGGCTGATGAGTTGAAGCTGCCCCTCGACATCGATCACCAGTGGGGTCGAGAACGCTTTTTTCATATCGCCGTCGGCGGTGCCGTAGTCGATATCGCGATCGCGGCGCCAAATGGTTTTTCCGGTCTGCTTATCCAAAGCGACAATGTATTGGTAGTCGTATCCGTCGAAATGCAAGAACAGCAGATTCTGGAACAGAACCGGCGACGATCCCGGCCCGCGGAAATGGTTGCACGGCAGATTGCGGCGCTGCCAGACGACATGGCCATCGGCCGTGTCGAGGCATGCCGTGCCGGCGCTGCCGAAGCTGACGTAAACCCGGCCGGCCTCGATCACGGGCGTCGGCGAGGCGTAGCTGTTGAAGGTGTGGATGGCCTGCGGTTGGGCGACCTCGAAGAGTTTCCGGTCGTGCAGGATATGGCCGCTCGCCGCATCGACGCAAACGGCGAACAATTGCTTGCCGTCTTCGGTGGCCGTGGTCAACCAGATTTGGCCGCCCCAAACCACGGGGCTCGACCAGCCCCGGCCATGGATGGGTGTCTTCCAAACGACTCCTTGCGTTTCGCTCCACCGCACCGGAAGGCCGGTTGCATCCGAGTGACCCTGGCCGTCGGGCCCGCGAAACTGCGGCCAGTTACCATTCGAAGCCAGTTTATTGCCGGACACCGCCCCATTGCCGTCAGCCGCCGCCGACGGCGGCGCGACCAGAATCGCGGCAAATAGAGCAAGACAAAGAATCAGGTGCGACGCCGGGCGATGCATAAACGGCCGTAAAATGCCTTTGAAGAACAGCTTTGGATCATAAGCGTCCACCACCGAAAGTTCAAACCCGCCAGCGAAAACCAGGGCAGATAACCACGAAAGAAACGAAAAACGCGAATGACGAAAACCACGGATCACACGGATGCACACTTGGTAAGACGGTATGGCGAGCGCTCTCGGTTATTCGCGCTTCGTCATGCGTCATTCGCTTCGTCATTGGTTGTTTCGTTAGTCGTCATTGCCGGCCTCCGGGCCGGCCATGCTGTCGCCGCCAGCAGGCGTCCTCTAGACACAAGCCCGTCTGGCAGGCTAAGTTAGTGCTAGGTTGGAATTCGTTTTGGGGAAGCCAAGGGGCGCCGTATTTGTGCGGCCCACCCGGCGACTGCCGGCATTCGCTTTCGGTTTTGAGTTTGCACCCAAGGTCGTCAATGCGGTTCATACAATTCATTGGCAAGAACGTGCTTCGGCGGAAAGTGCGCTCCACGCTCACCGGCATCGGTGTGGCGGTGGCGATTTCCGCCGTCGTTGCGCTCCTGGGAGTCGCCAGCGGGTTCGAGCAGTCGTCTCGCGAAATGCTCACCGGCCGCGGCGTCGATCTGATCGTGAAACGGGCTGGCTCCGGTGATTTCGACACCACGCGGCTCGATGAATCGATCGGCCCCCAACTGGCCGCCGTGCCGGGAGTCAGCCAAGTGACGCCCGAGCTAGACGACACGGTGAAGCTGAACGACGATCCGCTTGGAATCCGCTTGGAGGGACTGCCGCCCGAAAGCCCGACACTGCAAGAGCTTTCGCAGCGGATTGATGCTGGTCATGGGCAAGGACGCGGCCTCACTCCCAGCGATCGCAACTGCGTGTTGCTGGGCACGATCCTTGCCCGAAATCTGAACAAGAAGCCGGGCGACACCGTGGAAATCGAAGGTCAGAAGTTCAAGGTCGCCGGCATCTACCAAGGCGCCTCGATCCTGGAAAATCGTGGCGCAGTGGCCCATTTGGACGAATTGCAAAAGCTGATGGACCGGGCCGGGCAGGTTTCCGAATTCGAGATCATGCTCAAGCCGGGGTTGGCGGGCAACGAAGCGGCGGTCGACCGCGTAAGAACCGACATTCAGAATCTGACCGGGCTCGACGGCAAGCCCTATCACCTATCGGCGATGACCACCGAGCAGTATGTCGACAACGACAACGGCATCAAGCTGGCCGGCGCGATGGCCTGGATGACTTCGTCGATCGCCCTGGTGATCGGAGCGATCGGCATGCTCAACACGATGATCATGTCGGTTTTGGAGCGCACGCAGGAAATTGGCATCTTGCGGGCGATCGGCTGGCGAAAAGCCCGCGTGATGCGGATGATCTTGGGCGAATCGTTTGCCTTGAGCCTCGGCGGGGCCGTGGTAGGCACGGGGTTGGCGCTTTTTCTGACGGCGGTCGTGAGCCGATTGCCGGCCGCGGAAGGGCTAGTGCGGCCCGATGTGTCGTTTCGCGTGATCGTAACGGGTTTTTTGCTCTCACTTGTCCTGGGATTGGTTGGCGGAGCCTATCCGGCCATCCGCGGGGCGAGGCTGGCACCCACGGAGGCGTTGCGCTATGAGTAGCACGATGTTCGATTCATCCCAGCCGGCCCTGTTGCGCTGTGAACGCGTCGGGCGGACTTACACCGACGGCGAAGTGACGGCGCTCGTGGATGTGTCGTTGGAAATTCGCCGCGGCGAATATGTCGCCATCATGGGTCCCAGCGGCAGCGGCAAATCGACCCTGCTGAACCTGTTGGGCACGCTCGATCGCCCCACCAGCGGCGAAATCTATTTCGAAGACAAACCGCTCTCCACGTTGCGCGACCTCGACAACTTCCGCAGCCGCAAAATCGGCTTCGTGTTCCAATCGTTCTATTTGCTGCCGACGCTGACCGCCATTGAAAACGTGCAAATCCCCATGTTCGAAGGCGCGCTCTCGGCCGGGCAACGGGTGCGGCGGGCCGGCGAACTGTTGGCGTCGGTCGGCATGACTCATCGGGCAAAGCATCTGCCGAGCCAATTGTCGGTCGGCGAACGGCAACGTGTCGCCATCGCCCGAGCCTTGGCCAACGAAGCACCGTTGCTCTTGGCCGACGAGCCCACCGGCAACCTCGATTCACACAGCGGGGCCGACGTGCTGGACCTGTTCGACCAACTCCACACCGAGCACGGCATGACGCTGATCGTCATCACCCACAGCTTGGAAGTGGCCGAGCGGGCCGAGCGAATCGTCTGGATCCGCGACGGCCGAGTGGTCGAAGAACCACTGAACGCCGGCACGATCACTACCCATCAGCGAGCGCATAGCTAGCGGGCACCTCGTTAGCAAGCGCATCGCCAAACGGCGCATTGTTTGCTACAGAGCGACATACGACGCCAAAAATCGGACAGGACACCCGTCAGTCTGCTCGAAACAAGTTTGCTGTTGAGGCCGTCCCTCGCTAACGCTTCGGGCTACTTTCCCGTCGAGGGGAGCATGCATACTAGCCCGAAGCGTTAGCGAGGACGGCGAGGTCCGCGTTAGCGATACTAGCCCGAAGCGTTAGCGAGGACGGCGCGGCTGCTTTTCGCCGCCGCCGTCAGCCGAGTTTTACAACCGTGTGCCACTGGCTTCGCCAGTGTTCCGGATCCAAGCTGGAGGGATCATGGGAAGCGATGGCGGAGCCCGTGTCACGCTGAACGTCAACCGATCTCGAATATTCCTTCGGCTACACCCATGCGATTCTTCGCGTTTGTTTGGAAAAACGTCTCTCGCCGCAAGATGCGCAGCGGGCTGACCGTGGTCGGTCTGGGCGTTGCCGTGGCCGCGGTCGTGAGCCTCTTCGGCATTTCCGACGGCTTTTCGACGCAATTCAAGGCTCTCTACGCTCGCCGCGGCATCGATCTGGTCGTGCAGCGGGTCGGCAGCAAGACCGAACTGAACAACGGTCTGCCAAATTCCTTGGGGGAAGACATCAGAAAGCTGCCCGGCGTCTCGGCCGTGATGGGTGGGCTGATGGACGTCGTGTCGTTTCCGGAGCAAAACATTCCCAGCGTAATTATCAATGGCTGGGCCCCCGATTCTCCGCTGTTCAAGGAACTGCACATCCTGCCCGGCGGCCGGTTGCTCCATGCGGGCGACCATCATAAGGTGCTGCTCGGCAGCGTCTTGGCCGAGAATTTGAGCGTCAAGGTCGGCGACACGATCCCGCTCTATGGCGAAAAGGCCGAGGTTGTCGGAGTTTTCAAAAGCGACGAGCACTACGAAAGCGGCTCGATCGTCGCCCTTTTGTCCGATATGCAGCAATTCATGAACCGGCCGCATCAGGTGACCGGCTTCATCGTTCGGGCCGCGATCCCCAAAGACGCCAGCCCGGAACAGAAAGCCGGCATCCTCGATCAATTGCAGCGCCAGATCGACGCGCTCGATCCCACCATTGCCGCCATCCCGACCGATCAATTCATCGACAGCGTCGGACCGATCAAGCTGAGCCGGGCAGTGGCCTGGGTCACCTCGGCCATCGCGCTATTGATTGGCGGGATCGGCATGTTGAACACGATGGTGATGTCGGTCTACGAGCGGATTCGCGAGATCGGCACCTTGCGAGCCATCGGATGGAAGAAGATTCAAGTGATTCGCATGATCCTGGTCGAATCGCTGCTTTTGAGCCTGGCCGGGGGCACCGTCGGCGCGCTCGCCGCCGTTGGCCTTACCCATGTGCTCAGCCATTTCCGCCAGACCGCCGGCTTCATTCAAGGCACGGTCGCACCGACGGTGATCGTGCAAGGCTTTTTATTGGCCGTCGCCATCGGCGTCGGCGGAGCCATCTATCCCGCCTGGTGGGGCGCGAACCTACGTCCTGTCGAAGCGATGCGGCGGAAATGATCGCCGTGTCCGACGGGCCACCCTGGAGCCCGCAGCGCAAGCAAGGAATTACCGGGACTCTCTCTTGCTAGCGGTCGCGCTGCTGTCGCTCAGGCAGTGTGGCACTGGCAAGCGCAGCCTGCCAATGCGAGCGCGGGTGAGAGTTTCGGTCTCAGCAACACGCGACCCTCCTATCGTTCTCGACACCCGCTCATCAATGTTCACACGAACTCGCGGGGCCGCACTGGCAGACTGCGCTTGCCTGTGGCACACGACGCTCGCGGGCGGCCAGCGTGGAGCCCGCAGTGCAAGCAGGGACGAATCCGAAAACTCCTTTGCTACCGCGTCGGGCTCCTGCCGCACACCACCAAACAGCCGCCGGTCATGGCTTCGGGTGCTGCGATAGTAGATAGCCCATCAGGTTATAGAAGTCCGTTTCGCTGAGGATGTCGGCAACGTTCGCCGGCATCGGCGAGAGGGGGAGGATGCGGCGTTCGGCAACGTTGCTCTTGGCGATTTGCGTTTCCTTGCCTTGGTTGTCCACCAGCACCACGGTTTGGCCTTCCTCGCGCACGACCAGGCCGGTGAAACTGCGGCCGTCGTCGGTTTGGATTTGCGTCGCACGGAACGCTTGATCGACGATGCGGTTTGGATCGAGCACGTCTTCCAATAATCGATCCAGGCCGCGAATGCCAATGCCGTCGAGATCGGGGCCCACCTTGTGTCCCTCGCCACCGATGCGATGGCAATTCGTGCATATCTTGTTGAACGCCTGCCGCCCGAGCGCGGGGTCGGGCTTGAACTTCAAATAGCCGTCGTGCCGCTGCTGGATCAACCGATCGAGCCGATCGTCTCCCCTGGGCAATTTGGCCGTGAGCGTTTTCACTTGCTCGGCCAGATCGGGAATCCCTTGCGCATTGAGCCGGCTGATCACCGTGGGCTCGCGGAGCAATCGGGCCGATGCTTTGCCATCGTGAATCGTCGCCAACAGCAGCGTGCCGCCGGTGCGGCTGCCGGCCAGACTGGCGGCGATATCGACGGCCAACCGCTCGGGCGCTGCCGGCAAGCGGTGCAAGAGTTCGTCGTGTGCCGCGGGTGTGTTGATGGCCGCAAGCGCCTGCGCCGCCTTTTGCCGCACCGCGAGCGGCTCGTTCCCGCGGCCGACGACGCCGCTCAATAGCGCGACGGAACGAATTGCATCGAGCGCCACGCACGCATCGCTCGCCGGAGCCCGCAATTTGGGCCATTCCACCGCGGCCGATCCTGAAACGATTGCCGCCAGCCGGTCGAACTGCCCCACGACATGCCATTCACGCGCCAGATCGATCCCTTGGTTCAGTTGGCCCTCCTCGTTCGAGGCAAGCAGCTTTCCGGTAATGTCGTCGGCCCAGGTTTGAAAATCACCCGGCAATTTCGATTGACCCTGCTCTTGCATACCCTGCCGAACGGCCCGCAACAGATCGCGCTGCCGGTCGAGCGGCGTCGCATTCTGATGCCAGGTTCGCATTGCGGCAAATAGCTTCGGCAATTCGTCGGGCGGCAGATAGCGAGCCACATGGTGAACGTAGTTCGCCAGCGGGCTGCGATCGGCCGACGGATTCCAGTCGCCGATATAGTGCGTCGAATGCTTCACGGCGTCGATCGACCCGTTGGGCTCCTTTTGCGTGATCTCGATATATTCCAGCAGGAACCGCGCGGCGTCGGCCGAGGGCACGCCGAGGCTCACGTCGGCCATGCGGCCCCGCAGCACCGTGTCGCTGCCGGGAATTGAAGTCTGCTTCAATCGCACATACATGCTCGGGGCCGCCAATTGATCGCGCAGCGCAATGCGGCAAGTTTGAATCAAATGCGTGTCTTCGGCCGGCGTGCGGCCCCACAGGTCGGCCAACAGCTTGATATTCTCGATCGCCGGATGCTGCTCGAGCGCTTCCGCCGCCACGCGGCGCACGAATGCATCTGAATCGTCGAGCCGGCCGCGCACGAGCTTCATCACGTCGAGCGATTCTTTGGAGCCAGCGGGAGCGTGACCCGCAGAGAGGGGGACGGGCACATTTTGCTCAGCGGGCATCGCCAAATGAGCCAGTCCCCAATTCGGCCGCTCGGCCATCGCGCGCACCAAATGCACGCGCACCATCCGATCGGGATCGATCGCCAGTTTGAGCACCAATTTGTCGTCGAGCGCGCCGAGCCGCTGGAGCACCCACAAGCCATGCGCTCGCTGCGTCGGCGTTGATTTGTCGCTCGACAACAGTTCAACCAGCGGCACGACCGCCGCCTTGCCGATCCGATCGACCAATTCGTTGGTGGCCAGTGTGCGGATCGTGATATTCGCGTCGGCCAGCCGGTCGATCAATTCCGCGGCCGACATCGTGGCCAGATTTGGCATCGCCGGCTTCGCGGCCGGATGATCTTTGGTGCCGACATAAACGATCCGCCAGATGCGGCCCCGATCGTGGTCGCGGCCCGGATGCGTCAACGGCACTTCGTAATGCCCGATGATGCGATTGTAGAAATCGGCGACATATATCGCTCCATCCGGCCCGAGCTTCAAATCGACGGGCCGGAACCATTGATCGTCGCAACTCAAAAAGTCGTCGGTGCCGTCGGCCCAAAAGAATGAGCCGCGCGGCGTGAGCCGATCATGGTTGATGCGATGCGTCACCGGATTGCCGATGAACATCGTGCCGCGATATTCGGCCGGAAACTGCTCGGCCGCATAGTAGACGATGCCCGCGATCGCCGACGAGCCGTGCATGTGGTCCATCATCGGCGGGCCGAAGCCCAGGCCGTCGTCGGGCTTGCCGAAGCTGGGATAATAGGCCTCGCGAAGGTGCAGATAAATCGGCAGCGTTTCGCAATCGGAAACGAACATGTTGCCCAGCGGATCGAAGCAGATGCCGAACGGATTCACCCGGCCGTGCGACCAATATTCGAGATGCGAGCCGTCGGCGCGCATGCGGTAGGTGTTGCCCGACTGCATGTGGATCTTCCAGCCGTCGCGGCCGGCGACAGTGTCGTCGTTGGTGTAGCCGTGGTTGGCGTAGATCCAGCCGTCGAGCCAGCGCGTGAACGAGCTGTTCATGCCGTGCGTGTCGTGGTATTGAAAGTCGCCGTAGATGACTTTTCGATCGGTGACTTGGCCGGTGTGCCCCGGATCGGTGCAGCGCCAGATATCGGGAATGCTGTAGACCACGACGCCGTCCGGAATCGGCGTGACGCCGATGGGGATATTCAGCCCGTCGACAAACGTGCCGATCTTCGCGGCATGGCCATGTTCGTCGAAACCATCGATGATTTTGACCGTGTCGCGGCCTTTGGCGCCTGGCTTGGCCGGAAAGGGATATTCGATCGACTGCGTGAAATAGAGCCGGCCGCGCGAATCGAAATTCAAATTAATCGGCTTGCGGCATTCCGGCTCGGCGGCGACCAATTGGATTTCGAACCCCGGCGGCAAATGAAATTTCTTGAGCTGCTCTTGCGGCGAAAGCGGCGGCGCATCGACAACATTCGGATCGGCTTGCGCCTGGCGGACGGACGACATCGCCATCGACAATGCAAGCAGCAGCAGGACAGACAGAGTGCGAACGGCAGCAACGCGATTTGGCATGGGAATACCGATATGGCGGGGCAATGAAACGGTGGGATCACCAGCGGCGGCGAGCGCCCA